>CANRIQ010000123.1 GCA_947630655.1 uncultured Clostridia bacterium
GGTCTCTCTGAACGGCGCAAACGTCGATTTAAACAGCTATCTGTTCGGTTCAATCGTCTCCGTAAGCCGCACAGACGTAGTTATAAGCGTTGCTTTGGCTTTGACAGTGGTTGTGTGCTTTGTGTTCTTTTACACGAAGATTTTCGCTATCACATTCGACGAAAGCTTTGCCAAAGCGACGGGCACAAACGCAAACCTTTATAATATGCTTATCGCCCTGCTTACCGCGGTGACAATCGTTATCGGAATGCGGCTTATGGGAAGCCTGCTTATTTCAAGCCTTATAATTTTCCCCGCGCTCAGCTCCATGAGGGTGTTCAAAAGCTTCCGCTCGGTAACGATTTGTTCGGCGGTGATTTCCATAGCGGCGTTTTTGCTGGGAATGACAATTTCCTACGCCGCCGACACGCCCTGCGGAGCGTCGATTGTGTGCGTGAATATGGTCATATTCGTGATATTCTTTATAATAGGCGCGATTTCAAGCCGACAAAGAAATTAACATACAAAAAGGGGATACCGAAGTAAGTATCCCCTTTATTATTATGCGATTTTTTACTGCGTCTGAAGTCCCGAAGCGAGGTTTGAAACCGTCTTTATAATGTCGGTGATTTCGGAAACGCTGTTGCTTATGAAATTAAGGCTCTTGTTAAGGTCGTCAACGGCATTGTCGGTGTTGTCAACATTCTGCTTTGTGTTGTCAACATCGTTTACAATGTACGCCGAAGCGTCCTTAATGCCGTCGATATTGCTCAAGATCTCGTTCGTGTGCTGTTCCGCAGCCTTCAGAGTATCCGCAGACCGCACCGCAAGCGTTCTTATCTCTCCCGCAACAACCGCAAAGCCCTTTCCGAACTGTCCCGCGCTTGCCGCCTCGATAGACGCGTTTATCGCAAGAATATTCGTCTGCTCGGAAATGCTCTTGATTTTAGACAGAATTCTCTCGTATTCGCCGATGCTTACGCTTATCTTGGAAACAAACTCCGCAATATCGTTCGCGCGGTTCTGAATTCCGTTAATATCGTTCCCGAGAGTGTTCATATCGCTCTTGATACCCGCGTTTTTAATGGAGTTTTCGGTAGCCTGCTCGGAAATCGGCGTGATTTTCTGAGTGAGGGTCTCCATAGACTGCTGAATTTCAAGAACAGCCTTTGCAAGCTCTTCGTTCTGCTGTTCAATCTTCTTAGCCAGCAAATGCATTTGGTTTTTCTCGTAAACCATGCAGTTGTTGGGGTGGTTGTTGCCGTAGAAGATAGTGGTTGCCATATCATGGCAGGACTTGAACCCGCAGGCATGGCAGTTTATGCTTCTGTCTGCCTCGGTAAACTTGCCCATTGACTTGTATACAGCGTCAAGCTGAGCGTCTGTGGGTCTTTCGGTGGTACATCTGTTCTGATACGTTCTGATAAAATCTTCCATTCTCAGAAGCTTAAATATCTTTCTGTGGAAACGCTCGGAAACGTTCTTTTTCGTACCCCATTTTCTCGCGTGGGACATAATATCATACGCGTTGAAGTTGTTTATGGAGTCTCTCGCGCCCGCGCCGGTGTTGCAGCCGAACTCGCAGCTCAACACATCGTAAACCGTCGGCAGGTGGTTTTTATCGGTCTTTAAGTAGTTGTCGAGATCCTCGTAAACCTTCTGCGCGCCCTCGGACGTAGACACAGAAAGCTCGGGCTCATAAGCGTGCAGACACTCCTTAAGACCGCCCGGGATCGGATAAAACGCGCCGTCAAATCCGCGTGCGGAGGAAAACTCAAACGGGCTGTGACCGTGGGACAGAGTTATCCCGTGCTCGCGCATATAGCGGATAATGCTCTTGAACGTCACATTATAGGAAACAATGCCCGTATTCTGGAACTCAACGGTTTTAGCAAGACAGGGCGTGATACCTACAAGAGTATCATTGTTGTGGAGGTATTTTCTGGCATAAATAGCCGCGCACATAAGCGGCGACTGAACAGGGGAGAGATGCGGAAGCAAATCGGGCTTATGCATTTCGGCATAGTTTACAATCGCGGCGCAGGGCTGGGAAATAACCTTTGCTCCGCCGTGCTGGTTGAGATACTGTATGTGCATATATGTACAGATATCCGCGCCGAACGCGCCGTCATATATTTCGTGAACGCCCTGATCCTTAAACCACTGCAAAACGTGACGCCATGTGCCGTCCATAGACGCCTTTATAGCGGGAGCCACGACAAACGACACCTTCTGATGAGAATGGATAATCTCCATTACCTTATCGATGTCATCTGTGTAATAGCGCGCCCCGTGCGGACAATGCTTTACGCACTCGCCGCAGCGGATGCATTCCTTGTTGTTGATTTTTACGACTTGTCCGTCATAGGTATTTGCGTTGGGTATCGGGCAGCAGCGGATACAAGCGTTGCAGCCTATGCATTTATCCTCTTGTACATGTACCATTGTAAATTTCCTCCAAAAGTTTCATTATAACCGACAAATAGTGAAATATCGGGAAAAATATACTACACTTATATTATAAATGGAAAAATGATTTAAATCAATTCATTATTTTCACGATATTGAAAGCCGATTTTTGTGCAAAATGACAAAAATAACCCCCAAAAGACAAAAAATGCAAAACGCCCCGCAAAAATCGCGGAGCGTTTACATCAAATTGTCAGAAAATAGAAGCAAGCTTTACGGCAGCGGCAATATTGCCCTCAGCGTAGAAATCCTTCGACTCGACAAGAGCCTTGAGAGTAAGCTTTCCGTCGAGGAAAGCCGCGGCGTTCGCATAGCTTACGGAAACTCTGAAATCCTTCTCGTTATAGGTATGCGGAGAAACAGTAACAACGCCGTTGTTTACTTCGATATACATTTTTCCGTTGGAACCGTCCTCAAAGCCCCAGACCTCGATATCAACGGCAACCTTTTCCTTAACAGCGGCAGCCTTTGTTTTGGAGATCTTCTTTTCAAGCTTCTTGCAAACGGTCTCTACGGTAGTAACCTTAGCGGCTTTTTTAGCGGGAGCCTTTTTAGCCGCAGCAGTCTTTGCAGTCTTGGAAGCTTTAGCGGTTTTAGCGGCAGCTTTTGCAGGCTTTGCAGTTTTTGCCGCAGTCTTGGTAGCTTTAGCGGCAGCAGTCTTAGCGGCGGGCTTTTTAGCGGGAGCTTTTTTAGCCGCGGGCTTAGCCTCGGTTTTTACGGCAGCGGTTTTGGTTTCCTCAGCCGTTTTTTTCTCATCCGGCTTTTTCGCGCTTTTAATCATAAAAAATAATCCTTTCAGATCTGTTTTCCGCATACGCAGAAAGAATTTAACCCTGATATAAATATAATAACACATTTTTTAAAAAATTTCAACCTTTTTTTGCACATAATTGCCGATTTGATAAAGTTTTTAGCAAATATTTTCAAAAAAAGCGGGATAATTTGACTTTTGTGGGTTGGTATGATATAATTTAGAATAACGAATAATTAAAAAATGAAAAAGATGTTTTGTCCGAAATCAAATAATTATTTGCGGGAAATTTTCTTAAAATCAAAATAACATCTACAGAACAGTGAAAAATAAAAAAACTCTCCGTGTCAAGGGGAGTTTTTAAATAGCTTTGTCAACGGGGAAGGGGTTGCTGCTGTCGGAGTTAAGCTCGACCCATTTAACCAACTCGTTTGTAGCTGCTCGTGTTATTTGAGTATCTTCCTTTATTTCAGCAATCTGATCTTCGATTTTGTCAAGCCTATTTTCAATCGTATCAAATCTTTCATCCATATTATTAAGTCTGTCATCAACCTTATCAAATCTTTCGTCAATCTTATCAAATCTTTCGTCAATCTTATCAAATCTTTCATCCATCTTATTAAGTCTGTCGTTTATCGGGTCAAGTTTTTTATCTATGAGATCTGAAATCAGTTGTATCTCTTCTTTGGTCATTGTAATTCTCCTCTCGATGTCTGTAAAAATATTATATCACTTTTTTGAGAATGTGTCAAGAGGTACTGAAAATTATTCTTCTAAATGATTTTTTCACCTTATACGCCGTCACACCCGCGGCGGCAAACGTGATTGACATCATCTCGGGTTTGTGGTATAATTTGTTTAGTATGACATTGTACGGTTATCCCCTCCCCTTAATTGCGTAAAACTTTGATTTTACGCAATTGCACGTATACTTTACGAACTATCCCCCGCCGGAAAAATGAGTATACTGAATATGCAAGGAAATTCTAACCCCGCGAATTACTATGATAATGCGCCGCATTCACCGAAATACTTGGTTGATTTCGAGCAAATAAAATATCTGTCTGCAGCAAAATAATTTAAAAGTGAGGACATTGATATGAAAGAACAAGCTAACACCGTGAATTACTATGACAACGCGCCGCAGTCGCTTAAGGACTTTATTTATTACGAGCAGATCGTTAAAGGTCGGTCGGAGCTTACCGTTAAGAATTATTATTCCGATCTGAGAACCTTTTTCCGATACATAAAAATCCGTCAAGGGCGAGCTTCAAGCGACCCGTCGGATTTTTCAAGCATCGATATCCGCGACATTACCGATGAGGATATAAAATCCGCCGATTTGCAGACCGCGCAGGAATTTCTTATATTCACTGCCAACGAGCGCAAAAACGACCGCAAGGCGCGTTACCGCAAGGGTGTTTCGCTGCGGCAGTTTTACAAGTTTCTGACAAACAACAAGCATATGTTTGAGGTAAGTCCCATGGCTAATCTTGAGCTTACTTCGCAGAAATCCGCCTTGCCGAAGCATCTTGATTTGGAACAGGCTGTTGAAATGCTTTCGCATGTGGAAACCTCCGATAAAAAGCGCGATTATTGCATCGTCACGTTCTTTTTAAACTGCGGAATGCGTTTAAGCGAGCTTGTCGGGATAGACCTTAAGGATATTCGGCGAACGCACAACGCCGAGGGCGAGGAAATCTATACTTTAAAGGTTCTCGGAAAAGGCAACAAGGAGCGGATTATTTACCTGAATAAAGCGTGCGTTGACGCGTATCTTGATTATGTCGCACCGGACAGGACAGATCCCGAAATCCGCGCTGCTGAGGGCTTGCGGGATATGACCGCACCGACCGACGCTCTGTTTTTAAGCAAGCGCAAAACGCGGATTTCAAACCGCCGTGTTCAGCAGGTTGTCGAGGAGTGCTTTAAAAGCTGCGGTCTGGACAACTTGGGGCTTTCGGTTCACAAGCTTCGCCACACCGCCGCAACGCTTATGTACCAGAACGGCGTGGATATCAGAGTGCTTAAAGAAATCCTCGGTCACGCAAGCCTTTCCACAACGCAGATTTACACGCACGTTTCAAGCTCACAGATGGAGAACGCCATGGATCAGAACCCTCTGGCTCGGGTTAAGCCCAAAAAATCCGATAAAGAGGACAAATGAGGACAAATAACGTTTTTGGTAAAATTCTCTTGAAATTTCGGGCTGAATGTGTTAAAATTAGAATAGTATGTTGCGAAGGAGAATGTTTTTATGGAAAAGGTTACCGTAAACGCCAGCAGGACTTATGATATTCTGCTTGGTAAAGGAATTCTGGACAATACGGGAGAGCTTGTCGCAGGGGTTAAAAAATCGGGCAAGGCTGCCGTTATCACAGATGATAATGTAGACAAATTCTACGGAGAGCGGGTTATGAAATCGCTGTCAGAGGCGGGATTTTCTCCGAAGAAATTCGTTTTCGAGCACGGAGAGGCTTCAAAATGTCACGCTACCCTGCTTAAAATATACGATTTTTTAGCGGAGAACGGCTATACGCGCTCGGATTTTATAGTGGCTCTGGGCGGCGGAGTTGTCGGAGATACGGCGGGATATGCCGCGGCGACGTTTATGCGCGGAATTGATTTCGTGCAGATACCGACTACCGTTGTGTCCCAGGCGGACAGCTC
>CANRIQ010000124.1 GCA_947630655.1 uncultured Clostridia bacterium
AATATCGCACGCCCGCGGCTCGGGGAGAGTTATCTCCACCGCGGAGCCTATCCTCGGAATATCCTTTTTAGCGGCAGGCATCCCGTCAATCAGCACTGCGTCGTCCTCTATAAGCCTTGCCGCCGCGCTTCGCGAAAGCTCGGTGTTATCGGAAATAAGCTTATCCAGCCGCAGGCTTTCGGTTACCGTAAACTCCAGCTTATTCATCATTATTATCCCGGGGCTTTGACTTCCCGGCTTTTTTCCTGCGCACAAAATCCCTTATTTCATCGGAAGCGACGGTTATAAGCAGCAGCCCCGCCCCGCAGACAGCGCAAATATCCGCGAAGTTGAAAATCGGGAAATTTATCAAACTGAAATCTATAAAATCCACCACAAGACCGCCGTTAAATATCCTGTCGATGAGATTGCCCACGCCGCCGCCCAAAATCAGCCCCGCGGACGCCAGATACACCGGGCGGGAAATTCTTTTCGACAGCAGAAGATACAACAAACACAGAATTATCGCGGAAGTCAGCACTATAAGCAGAATTCTGTGACCCGACAGCCTGCTGAACGCCGCGCCGTTGTTGAGGCAATAGTAAATGTTCAGCACCTCGGTATCTCCGAACCTTATAAGCTCGATTTTGTCCTTAAGCCGCATATTATTCGTCACAAGAAATTTCGTCAGCCTGTCTACCCCCGCCAGCAGCACCGCCGCGGCAAGCCAGAAATACTGCGAACGGAAAATTGACCTGTCCTTTTCGGAATTAACGCTCATTGCAAACGCCTTTCAAGTATTTTAAGCAAAATAAGGGAAGGAGAAAAACTCCCTCCCTATAGCATCATTTTATTCAAAATTTAATCTTACTACCTCCGCGCAGCGTTTGCAAAGATTGGGATATTTGCTGTCCGCGCCCACGGAGTTTCCGAACGTCCAGCAGCGCGCGCAAGCCTCGCCGCTCATCTTCGTGACGGTGACCGAAACGGTCGAACCCTTGTACTCGCCCTCGCCCTGCTTTACGCAAACCTCGCTTACTATGCAAGCCTCGGCAAGCTCGCTTTCCAAAGCCGCGATTTCCTTATCATCGGTGAAAATCTCGACCCTGGCTTCCAGCGACTTTCCGATAACCTTATCCGCGCGTTTTTGCTCGAGAGCCGCGAGAACATCGTTTCTCACCGCGTGAATTTTCTCCCACTTCGCCTCGTCTGCCGTAACGCCCGTCTTTTTCGGCATCGGGTTGAAGATAACGCTCCTTAAATCGTCATCTTTTCTGTGCGGCATAAAGCCCCAGATTTCATCTGCCGTGTAGCACAAAATCGGAGCTACAAGCCTTACGAGAGAATCGAGAATAACAAACATTGCCGTCTGAACCGAACGCCTTGACGGAGAATTTTTCGCGTCGCAATAAAGCGTGTCCTTGACGATATCGAGATAGAAATTAGACATATCCACAACGCAGAAGCTTATAAGAGCGTGATATGCGAGGTAATAATCCATCGCCTCATACGCCGCGGTAACCTTTTCGATAACCTCGTCAAGCCGCGCCAGAGCCCATTTATCTATCTCGCGGAGCTGTGACAGCTCCACCATATCCTTATCGGGGTCGAAATCCTTGCCGTCGGAGAGATTTCCGAGGATATAGCGCGCCGTGTTCCTTATCTTGCGGTAGCTTTCGGAAAGCTGGGACAGCATTTCCTTCGACACGCGGATATCGGCATGATAATCAAGCGACGCCACCCACAAACGCAGAACGTCCGCGCCGAAATCCTTGATTACCTCTTCGGGGAGGATAACATTTCCTTTGGATTTGTGCATCTGCTGACCCTGACCGTCAACTACCCAGCCGTGCGTGCAGACCGCTTTATACGGAGCTCTGCCGGTAGTCGCAACGGAGGTGAGCAAACTTGACTGGAACCAGCCTCTGTACTGGTCGCAGCCCTCAAGATACATATCCGCAGGCCACGAAAGCTCGGGACGTTCTTTAAGAACCGCCGCGTGAGTGCAGCCCGAATCGAACCACACATCGAAAATATCCATTTCCTTGCGGAATTTACTGCCCCCGCACTCGCATTTTACATCGGCGGGAATGAACTCCGACGGGTCTTTAGCATACCAGCTATCGGAGGTCTCCTTGCGGAACATATCGGAAATAGCCTTGATTGTCGTGTCGTTAATCACGGTTTTACCGCAATTCTCGCAATAAAGCATCGGGATAGGCACACCCCAGCGTCTCTGTCTTGAAATGCACCAGTCGGAACGCATATTGACCATATTTTTAATGCGCTCCTCGCCCCAGTCGGGAATCCATTTTACTTCCTCGATAGCCTTGATGGTCTCGGGCTTGAAGGCGTCGACATTGCAGAACCACTGATCGGTCGCGCGGTAGATTATCGGCTCGTGGCAACGCCAGCAATGAGGATACGGGTGAACGATTTTCTCGATTGCAAGCAGGGTATTATCGTCCTCAAGACGCTGTGCAATAGCCTTATTCGCGTCGGAGGTCTTAAGCCCCGCGAAATCGCCCGCCTCGTCGGTCAGAATGCCCTTTTCGTTTACGGGAACGATTATCTCAAACATTCCCTTATACTTCATGCAGACCTCAAAGTCCTCCACGCCGAAGCCCGGAGCGGTATGAACGCAGCCCGTGCCGCTGTCGAGAGTGACGTGATTTCCGACGATAACGGGAGAACGTCTGCCCATAAACGGGTGATCTGTTTCAATAAGCTCAAGATCGCTGCCCTTAAAGCTTCCGACGGTGGAATATTTAGCAATCCCCACAGCCTGCATTACAGCGGGGACAAGCTCCTCTGCCATAAGCAGATATTCCCCGAAGGAACGGCTGTTTTCGTCCTCAACATGAACGAATGTGTAATCGTAATTCGGACCGAGGCAGATAGCAAGGTTTCCGGGAAGCGTCCAGGTCGTCGTTGTCCAGATAACGACAAACGCCTTTTTGAGGTCAATGCCGAGGCTTGCGAACCTGCCCTTATCATCTGCAAGCGGGAACTTAACGTAAATCGAATAGCAAGGATCGTCCTGATACTCGATTTCAGCCTCCGCAAGAGCAGTGTTGCAGTCCGCGCACCAATAAACAGGCTTCAAGCCCTTGTAGATATACCCTTTTTTTACCATTTCCCCGAAAACTTCAACCTGCTTTGCCTCGAATTCGGGAGCAATTGTAAGATACGGGTGATCGAAATCGCCCCACACGCCCAGACGCTTAAACTGCGCCTTCTGCTCGTCAAGGCAGGAAAGCGCGAACTGACGGCAGCTTTTCCGAAGCGTCACGGGATCAGCCGCGCCGCTGTCAACGCCGAGCTGTTTTACCGCCTTAAGCTCGATAGGAAGCCCGTGACAGTCCCAGCCGGGAACGTAATTCGCATTATACCCCGTCATGGACTTGTACTTTACTATAATATCCTTCAGCACCTTATTAAGCGCAGTGCCGAGGTGAATATTTCCGTTCGCGTAGGGAGGACCGTCGTGCAGAGTATACGACGGCTTACCCTTATTTTTCTCCGCAAGAGCGTAATAAAGCCTGTCGCTCTCCCATTTTGCAAGCATATCGGGCTCCCGTTTGGGAAGATTTGCCCGCATCGGGAAATCGGTCTTTGGCAGATTTACTGTGCTGTTTAAATCCACTGACATAAAAAGCTATCTCCTCACTCTATGTTCTGTATGCGGTTTTACTTACCGTTATTCTTTCCGAATTTAAGATTATCATGCCGCGCAATGGTCTCATTTGCGGGATTGAAAAACGGCTGATTGCTTTCGGAGGACTTTTCCGCGGACTTCGCCTCAGCCTCCTCCTTTTCAGCCTGCTGTTCTGCGGCAGCCTTAGCCTTTTCCTCGGCAGCAGCCTTCTCCGCCGCCCTGCGGGCCTCTTTTTCCTTCTCCTTCTGCTGAGCCGCAGCCTTCATGGCGTTCGCTTTAGCCTGCGCCTGAGCCTGAGCCTGCTGCTGCTTTTTACGCTCAGCCTCGCGCTTTTCAACCTCTTCTGCGGTCTTTTTCACGAAATCATTCTCGCACTTCTCGGGAAGAGCCTCGATAAGCGCGATATGCTCTTTATAACCGTCAAGGATCTTTTGTCTGTACTCGAGAACCTCTTTTCTGGTCTGCTGGAGAATATTCTCCTGAATTTCCTGCTGTCTGTCCATAGCCGCCTTTATCTCGGCAGCCTTATTATTAGCGTCGCCGACAATCCGTGCTGCGGTTTCGTCCGCCTCCTTGCGGGTTTTCTTGGAATACTCATCCGCGTCGTTTCTGAGTCTCTCGCTTGTCACCTTAGCCTCGGAAAGCTGCTTTTCAACAGCCTCGTTGGTCTCCTTCGTAAGCTTCTCGGCGGTAGCCTTCGCGTCTGCAACAATAGCGTTACCCTGCTTTTGCGCATTTAAAAACGCGTCCTTCAGAGCGTCCTCGTCATCGCGGTACTCGCGGACCTTATCCGCAAGAACCTCAAGCTTTCTCTTAAGCTCCTCGTTATCCTTCTGGAGCTGTGAAAACTCATCGGATACCTCCTTGAGAAATTCATCGACATCATCCGTCTTATATCCGTTAAATGCCGCCTTTTCAAAACGCTTTGTTACAATTTCCTTTGCATTCATAAAAATAATCCTCCAAAAAATCTGCCTTTCAACGAAAATCTGCTTTCATAGGAACAGCGCGGTTTTTAAGTTTTAACACGCCATTCCTATAAAAACGAATAACCGCCGTTCACATATTGCCAAACCAAACGCCGAAATGTCACCAAAGCTACAGAAAATGCTCGATTATGACGTGAATTCTGCCCTTTTTGGTTTCCCCGACAATTTTCGACAGTTTAAAACGTCCGTACCCTCGCACTGACACGACGGCACCTTCCTTTAAAACGCTGCTTACACTAAAACACACCGAAAAATCCGCACTTACCTGCCCCGATTTAATGAGCGACGCGGATTTATCCCTTGATATATTAGCGCATGCCCCGACAATACAATCAAGTCTAAGCGACGAAACCGTTTTGTCCAGAGCCTCAACCTTTGCCGCGGGAAGCTCTCCCGCAATTCCCCGGACAGGCGTAACGCCCGCCCTGCCTACCTTTTCAAGACCCAAAATCAGCTCCTCTGCGGTATCCAGACAGAAAACCACCGCGTGATCCTCCGCTATGAGGATATCGCCGACAGCCGACCGCTGAAGCCCCGTACCGAGAGCCGCTCCCAGAAAATCACGATGAGTTAAAGCCAAATTATGCAATTTAAACGAAAATGTGACGGCGCACAAAGGAAACAGCTCCTCCTTCGGCAGTTCCTCGGCGTATGTCCCCTCGAAAAAGCCACAGACTGTTCTCGCCGCGCCGTCATATCCTCCGTAAAAAATCGGATTTGCCTTATTTGCCCGCGCAGCTTCCGCCGCCACTGCCCTTTCCCGCTCGTTTAAAAAGCGGGAAAAGCGCGGAATTCCCGTCTTTCGGCTAAGCTCAGCCAAATCCGAGATATGCGCCGACAAATAACGCTCATCTTCATTTATGTATTTTTCACTCACCGTAATCAGTCTTCGATATTATTCACCCATTCAACATTCTTGGGCGCGATTGCATAGCTGCAGGTGTCGACCTTCTTAATTCTTCCGTCGCACATTGCCGCCGCACCGGTCATAAAGTCAACAATTCTTGTGCCGACCTCCTGATCGATACCGTTAAGATTAAGGAAAATGATCGTGCCGTCGCGAAGTCTCGAAATAGCCTCGGTCATTACCTCGTCATAGCCGGACGGCTTCATAATCGAAATCTTAGGCTGTCCCGAACCGCCATGAATGTTGATAGCCCTGGAGCTTGACGTGTTCGCAAAATTCGACGTCGTGGGCGCGCCGTACCCCGAAGAGTATCCCGACGAATACCCCGCCTCTTCA
>CANRIQ010000125.1 GCA_947630655.1 uncultured Clostridia bacterium
GTTGATATGGGCGGCACAATGCGCCTGGGGCTGTATCCGTGCAAGCTTGACCAGAACAGCATTTCGGGGCAGGTGTATGGCGACGAGCTGGTTTACGAGCGTCACCGCCACCGTTATGAGTTCAACAACGCCTACCGCGAACAGTTGAGCGAAAAAGGCTTGAAATTCGCAGGACTGTCCCCCGACGGCAAGCTTGTCGAGATAGTTGAGCTTCCGCGCGAGGAGCACCCGTTTTTCGTGGGCGTGCAGTTTCACCCCGAGTTCAAATCCCGCCCCAACCGCCCACACCCGCTGTTTACGGAGTTTATAAGGGTGGCGTCGGAGCGGCGCGGCAACTGATTTTGCGGAGGTGCTTCACCCCGAGTTCAAATCGCGCCCCAACCGCCCGCACCCGCTGTTTACGGAGTTTATAAGGGCAGCGTCGGAGCGGCGCGGAAACTGAATTTGCGGCTCGGTTTCGCTGAACGAATAAAACGGCTGCGCGGCAACTGATTTTGCGGAGGTGTTTCACCCCGAGTTCAAATCCCGCCCCAACCGTCCGCACCCGCTGTTTACGGAGTTTATAAGGGTGGCGTCGGAGCGGAGGGGCAACTAAAGTCCGCCGTAAAATGTGCAGTTATGTGCAGCTTATAAGCTGTTAAACTTACTGTAGCGGCGGGGAAATAACTTTTTCGGGAGTTTTTGTGTATGAACAACGAATTTTATGACAATCGCGAGCTTTCGTGGCTGAAATTCAACGAGCGGGTTCTCGAGGAGGCGAAGGACGAAACCACGCCCCTGTTTGAGAGGCTGCGCTTTATACAGATTTTCTGCTCGAACCTTGACGAGTTTTTTATGATACGGGTTGGCAGCCTGCACGACAAGCTTCTTGTTGACCCCAAAGACCGCGATAACAAGACGAATATGACCCCCAAGGAGCAGCTTTCGGCGATTGCGAAACGCGTCCGCGCGCTGCTTCCCGTGAAGGACGAGATTTTTTCGGAGATTATGCGCGGGCTTTCGGCGTTCGGTGCGGAGCATATCGCCGAGGATAAGCTCTCCCCCGAAGAGGACGCGTTTTTTAAGGCGTATTTCAACCGCGAGATAAGACCGCTGCTGTTTACGGGAATTGTTGACAAAAAACACCCCGTGCCGTTCCTCAAAAGCGGAGAGGTGTACATAGGCTGCAAAATCCGCAAAAAAACCGACAACTCCGGGAAGTTTTCGCTCGGGATTTTGCCCGCTTCGGAGAACCTGCCGAGGGTGGTGTTCCTCCCGAACAAGCGCGGCGAGGACGGAAAGATAAGCGGCGCGTCGGGGCGGTTTATGCTGATTGAGGAGATAATCTGCCGCTACGCGAAAATGGTGTGGGGGAATTTCGACATCATCTCAAAATGCATTTTCCGCGTGACACGAAACGCCGATATTCCCATAGACGAGGGACTTTTCGACCACGATGTGGATTTTCGCGACATTATGAGCAAGCTTGTGAAAAAGCGCAAGAAGTTAAGCCCCGTGCGGATTGAGTTTCAGGGAAATCCCGACACTGACACGGTGTCAATTATCTCGAAAATCCTCGACGTTGACGGGAGCTTTGTTTTCAAGCAGAAATCGCCGCTGTCAATGGGATTTATGAGCTCGGTGGAAAAGCGTCTTTCGGGGCAGGCAAACCTGTTTTTCGAGCCGCTCTCTCCGCAGCGTTCGCCCGCGATACTGCCCGATGTGCCGCTGATTGAGCAGATAAAGCAGCGGGATATTCTCTTAAATTATCCGTATGAGAACATAAACCAGTTTATCAACCTCCTCGAAGAAGCTGCGGTAAACCCCGATGTTTCGTCGATTAAAATAACGCTTTACCGCGTGGCGCGCGACAGCAAGATAATTAACGCCCTGAACAAGGCTGCCGAAAACGGGAAAAACGTGCTGGCGTTGGTGGAGCTTCGCGCAAGGTTTGACGAGGAAAACAACATCGGCTGGTCAAAGCAGCTTGAGGACGCGGGCGTTACCGTAATTTACGGGCTGGACGAGCTGAAGGTGCATTCAAAGCTCCTTCTGATAACGCTGCGCAGCGGGAACGACGTTTCCTACATCACGCAAATCGGCACGGGCAACTACAACGAGCGCACTTCGCGGCTGTACACCGACCTTACGCTGATGACCGCGGACAAGGACATCGGCTCGGACGCGTCGGTGGTGTTCAACGCGCTGGTGCAGGGGAGCGCTGCGGGGCGGACGAACAGGCTGCTGGTAGCTCCGAACGGGCTTAAAAACCGAATTGTAGAGTTCATTGACAACGAAATTACCTACGGCAGAGAGGGCTATATCGGGATAAAAATAAACTCCCTCACCGACCGCGATCTAATCGAGAAGCTTGCCGAGGCGTCCCGCGCGGGCGTTAAGGTGGAGCTGATTGTGCGGGGAATTTGCTGCCTTATACCGGGAATTGCGGGGGAGACGGACAATATCCGCGTGGTGTCGATCGTGGGGCGGTTTCTGGAGCATTCGAGGATTTACATCTTCGGCAGAAACGACCGCCGCCGCGTGTACATTTCGAGCGCGGATTTCATGACCAGAAACACCGAACGCAGGGTTGAGGTTGCCGCGCCCGTGCTTGACAAGGGGCTTGCCGAGCGGGTTTGCGGGATTTTCAACACGATGTTATCCGACAACGTAAAGGCGCGGGAGCTGTTCCCCGACGGGCAGTACAGGCACGTTCAGAACGACAAGGAGCCGCTTAATTCGCAGCTGTATTTTTACGAGCAGGCGTATGCCAACGCCGAGAAAATCAAGAAGCCCGCGGCGGCGACCATTCCGGCGTTCAGTCGGGTTATGGACGTTCCGAAAACGCAGACGGATCTGGATACGCCCGTGAAGGTTAAGGTTTACAAGGTGAAAAGATAACGAAAAAAGCGCGGACTAAAAATCCGCGCTTGTTGTTTGGCTTTCTTCGCGTTAAAGGCTGTAAAGAAAGCTCCAGATGCCGCATTATGCGTTTCGCGCAAAACGCTGAAACGCCCCTGCAACTAGCCTTTGTGGCTGTTGCAGGGGTGTTGACAACACAGATGGGGCTTTATTGACAGCCTGTTTAGTTTTCGCTGCCTAAGATTTTCGATAATTGTGTGAGCAAATCGCCCTGCGCGCCTACATTGATCTCGCCGACCTTGTCGCAGATGCGCTCTATGTACTCCATTTCCTTCAGGCGGCGCAATGTCGCATTTTCGTCCATAAGCTTCGCGGTGTTAAGCAGCGAGCGCGTGGAAGCGACCTCCTCGCGGCGGGTGATTACGTTCGCCTGGGCGCGTTTTTCAGCTTCGAGAACCGAGTTCATTATATCGGAAATTTTCCCGGGCAAAATTACGTCAACAATTCCTGCCGAGAAAATTTCAACGCTTATGCCCTCAACCCGCTTTCTGAACAGCTCAAGAATTTCGTTCGCGAGAGCCTCGCGGTTTTCGAGAAGCTCGTCCATGGTCTTCGAGCCGAGGAAATCGCGCAGCGCAAGCCTTGCTTGCATATTTACGATTTCGCCGATGTCGGTGAATTGGTCGTTGATTTTCTTATAATCGGTAATTTTCCAGTCGGCGGTGAAATTGACCCTGACGGCAGCCTTGTCCTTCGTCAGAATTTCCTGACCTTGAATGTACAAAATCCGCTCTTTCATGTTGAAGATTTTCGCGGTAATTCTCACGGTATAGTTCCAGTAAAAATACCGCCCCGCGCCGACGTATTCCGCGGGTTTTTCATCAAAGAAAACAACGGCGTTCGCACCATTGGGAACTTCCACCATAACGCAGATATGTCCGTCTTCGGCAAGCTTTGCGAGAACCGCCGCGGGAATGTCGGTTATTTTCGGCTCGGCGGTGTTGCAGACCTTAAACTCGTGGCTGCCGCAGGAATTCAAAAAAACGTGCCGACCCGCCCTTAAAACGTTTTTATAAACGCCGTCGACGTAGTGCAGCGCGATTTCGCCGTCCCGGACGGTAATTTCGCTTACAGCATTTTTGTCGGAAAGGCAGTCGAGGAATTTCTGAACAGTGCAGCGTTCGGGCAAAATTTCTTCATCCGCCGCGAGAACCTCAACGGTTTTCCCGCCGAAAAGGGTGTATTTTCCCGCGCCGAGAACCTTCGTCAGAACGCCGTTTTTGTACAGAAGTCCGAGCTGATTTTCGTTGATAACTGTTTTTGTCATTTCAAATCTCCTTTCTTAAAGAGAATTCTGTCGGGACGTATTTTCACGGAATACAGCCCGACTGTTGTTTAAAGTTATAATTTAAGCGAGTAAAGCAAAAAACTCGCGGACTGAGCGATAATCCGCTCCCCAAAGCGATTTTCGGGTGGTGCTGCTAAGAGCAACGTTTCCGAAAAGGGAATGCGGATTTTCAAAAGGGAAATGCTACCCGAAGCAAAGCGGCTTCCCGAGTTGAACGAGAATTCCGCAGGGAAATGCTCCCCGAACCGATTTTCGGAGGTGCTAAAGAGCAACGTTTCCGAAAAGGGAATGCGGATTTTGCGGGGGGAATGCTGCCGAAGCAAAGCGGTTTCCCGAGCTGAACGAGAATTCCGCGGGGAAATGCTCCCCGAGCCGATTTACGGAGGTGCTAAAGAGCAACGTTTCCGAAAAGTGAATGCGGATTTTCAAAGGGGAATGCTGCCGAAGCAAGGCGGTTTCCCGAGCGGAGCAAGAATTCCGTGGTGGGAAATGCTCCCCAAACCGATTTTCGGAGGTGCTAAAGAGCAACGTTTCCGAAAAGGGAATGCGGATTTTGCGGGGGAAATGCTGCCCGAAGCAAAGCGGTTTCCCGAGCTGAACGAGAATTCCGCGGGGAAATGCTGCCGAAGCAAGGCGGTTTCCCGAGCTGAACGAGAATTCCGCGGGGGAATGCTACCTGAACCGATTTTCGGAGGTGCTAAAGAGCAACGTTTCCGAAAAGTGAATGCGGATTTTCAACGGGAAATGCTGCCGAAGCAAAGCGGTTTCCCGAGCTGAACGAGAATTCCGCGGGGGAAATGCTGCCGAAAACCGCTATATTTAAAGGCAAAATGCCGAGTTAAGCGATAATCCGCTCCCCAAACCGAAAATTCACCGAAAACGGCGAAATTAGCGACGGCGGCAGGAAAATTCAGCGTAGCGTCCCGGCAAGGCGGCTTTGAACGGCTAACGGCGTTTTAAGCGTTTTTGGCGGTATTCAGCGCGGTATCCTTTCCCCGGCAAAGCCGAAGCGGTTGTGCTTAAAGCGTGCTTTAAGCGCGGAAGCGGACTTCTTGTGAAGTTTCCTCCAATAAAATCTCTAGCCACAGAGACTGCTTTTGAGGCAGTTTGGGATTCGAACCCAAGATGGAGCACCCGCTTGACGCGGTTACCCCGCTGTTACAGGAGCGCGAAAAGCCCTCCGGAAAACAAACGGACAGTTTGTTTTTTTCGGCAATACGCTGACCTACAGGCGCGCAGCCGCCCGCCTCGGTGAACCTTGAAATTCATCCGTACACGGGTTCCCGCCCTCCGACGAGTTAATCAGCCGACCCGAAGTCTGCCGAATCCCGCCGAGGGTGACAAATCTTATTATAACACACGGGTTTATTTTTGTCAAGCGAAATTTCAACTTTTTTCAAAAAAGTACTTGATTTTTGGAAAGAAATGTGTTATAATATACAGGTACCGCTTGAGAGCGGCTATCGAGGCGTGGCTCAGCTTGGTAGAGCGCCGCGTTCGGGACGCGGAGGTCGTGGGTTCGAATCCCGTCGCCTCGACCAGCAGGGCGAAGCCCTGCACCATTTCCCAGCAGGGGTGGCTAAAGTTTTAGCCGCCCTTTTCTGTACGGCGGTGGGGTGGACAAAAGTTTGGCG
>CANRIQ010000126.1 GCA_947630655.1 uncultured Clostridia bacterium
GCGGTTTTACCTACGCCCGGTTCGCCGATAAGGCAGGGGTTGTTTTTGGTGCGGCGGGAGAGTATCTGAAGCACGCGGTAAATCTCCTTGTCGCGCCCGACAATCGTGTCTATTTTCCCCTCCTTCGCCCTGCGGGTAAGATTTGTGCAGTAGGTTTCGAGGCATTTGCGCTTTTTATCGGTTTTTTCGGGCTTTTTGCGGGATTTTTTCTCGGTATCCTCGTCCTTTTTATCGGGTTTATCCGAACCGAACAAATTCTTCAGAAAATTCGGCATTGTCCCCGCGCCGCCGCGCTCGAACAGATTATCCTCGTCCTTTTTGGAATTTTCTTCATCCTCGTCGTCGTCAAAGCCCGCGTCGTTAAACGGCGCAGAGAACCCGAAGGGCTTTAAAAGCTCGTCGTCTATCTCGCCATCCTCCCCGAAAATCGAATCGCAGGCGTTATCAAACTCCTCCTCGGAGATTCCCATTTGCTTTAAATACTCGCTTACCTGCGGCAAGCCGAGTTCCTTTGCGCAGGACAGGCACAAGCCCTCGTTTTTGCGCTCGCTTCCGCTTACTGTTGAGATAAACAAAACAGCGGGACGCTTTTTGCATCTTGAACACAACATATATATTCACCCTACTTTCTTATGTAATTACATTTTATGTCAGAAAATCAAGAAAACTCATATAATAAAATTTCTTGAACACCAAAGTCGAATCGATGGTTGTCTGATTGAAAATCAGCGTAGAGCCGTCAAACAGCGACACCGCAAGGCGCGTTGCAAGGCAGACAAGGAAAATATCCACCAGCGCGCGAAGCAGCCCCGCAATCCCGCCTAAAAACGAATTCGCCTTCCCGATAACGGGGAGCTTTTCGAGAATTTTCGACGCATTCGCGGCAATTCTTATCCCTGCCGCCGCCGCCGCGAATATCACCGCAAACACGACAGAGCGTATCAGAACGGTGCAGTACGGGCGGACCATATTATTCATCACGGTATCGGACACGGTGCTTTTGCTTTCCAGCATATTAAGCACCACTCTCCGCACCAGCGACACCGTCACGCTGTCCGAGCCCGCTGTGCTTACCGTTCCGGGAAGATAGCCCTTTACAACATCAAGAAAGCTGTTGAAATCAGCAAAATCGCCTTTCTTTATAAGGCACTCCGCGGCAAACTGCGCGAAAACCAGCTTTCCCAGACCGTATTTTTCAATATCCGCACGGGTAAACTCTGCGGTTTTGGCATTCAGGTTGGACAAATTCGGGTGATCCGTAAGCCCTAAGGTATTCAAATTCTCGTCGGTAAGCCCCACATACGTTAAATTAAGCGAGGTGAGGTCAAAAACCGCGCTTGCCGTACCCGAATACTCGGGGACAATCTCGCCTACGGGCGTTCCCGAAATTTCCGCCCTGCTGAAATCCGCACCCGAAAAATCGCCGATATGAAGCGCGGAAAGCGACTTGTCTACCGTTTCGTCAACCTTTTCGGAAAGCGGTTTATCGATATAACCGTTATAAATCGCGCCCGAAATCGGCGCACTTAAAAGCAACGCCAGCAAAAATGCCGCGATTGTCGCCGCCGACCCCAGAACCACCTTTACAAAGCCGTTTCTCCAGCCGACAAAAAACCTGCACACGACAATAGCCGCTATTGCTATATCAAATATTATTGCAAACTGCTCCCCCATATTTCCGCCTTTCAGAGTTTTATTCGCTGAACCATATTATAACCCAGCAAATACGCGAAGCCGTTTATGATTTTCACATCGGAATACTCGTCGTCAAGCGTGTAGGTCTTTGTTCCCTCAAGCGAGGAATTGTACACCGAAAGCGAATCCCCGAAAAGAATATAAAGCTGCCCGTTCTCCGCGTCAAAGGAGGTCACTCCCTCCAATATCACGGACTGCCCCGCCTCAAGTTTTTCATTATATGCGACGGCAATCTCGCCGTTTGACGACGAATCCCTGAAAATCACCGCCCGAAGCCCGTCGGTTTCGGGAATACCGAAAATCTGCTTTGTATACGCGCAATTTTCCTTAAGCTCGCCCGTCTTTTCATCAAACAGATACGCGCCCGCGCTTGTCACGGCGTATATCCCGTCGGAAGTTCTTTCCAGAGAATAGGTAATATTATCGCCCGTGGACGCTCTCCACACCTCCGAGCCCTCGCCCGACACATCAAACCTTACTATCCCCCCGCGAAGCTCGCCGTTATTTTCCCCGACAACCGACACATATATGCTGTTGTCGTTCTGCCCGAAGCACACGCCCATTATCTTCTCGTCGGGAGACGCCCAGCGGAAAATCTGCTTTCCGTCGGAGCTGTACACATAAAGATAATTTGAATACCTCGTGGAGGTGGTAACCACCGCCGCGCGTTCCGACCCGATTTTAGCGAAAACTATGCTGTCCTCGACGGAGTTTTTATACATCTCCTCCGTCCGTGAATACAGCTTGAAGGATTTGCCGTTTCTGTCATAAACAAGAGTTCTCTTATCATTGGAAACAGCCGCGGGGTTCTGAAAGCCGTGCTGTATCCCCGCAAGCTCCGCACCGTCGGAATTGTAGGTATAAAGGTAGGTGTCGGTCAGAAGATAGAAATTCTCCCCCATTTCGCCGAGATAATACTGTGTGCTTCCCGGAAGCATAACGGGAAAACCGCCCTCCCCGACCTTTAAGCCGATGTCCTTGAACGGCGCAAACAGCGTTTCCCTGTTTATCACTACCAGTATAACCGTAAGAATAACCAGCAGGAAAATCCCCGCTTTCAGCAGGAATTTCCTGAAATTGTTCTTTCTTCGGTATTTATTGATGTTGTTTTTATCGTCCATAATTTTACCCGTTTTTTTAATTCAGATTATTGCCGTACTTATTATTATAACACATAAAACGCCCTGCTGTCAACTGTAAAGCGTTTCAATAATACACCTCGGCAAGATACAGCCCCTCGGGCGGCAGCGTCACCCCAGCCAGAGAGCGGTCTCCCGTCAAAATCGCGTTTTGAACGTCGGAAAGCGTCCTCCGCCCCTCGCTTACGTACAAAAGCGTTCCCGCGACAATCCTTACCATATTATACAAAAATCCGTTTCCGCGTATCCTAATTTCGCACAAATCCTCTTTTTGGGAAACTTCAAGCTCGTAAATCGTCCGAACCGTCGTCTTAACGCGCGTTTTCCCCTCTGCCCGGCAGAACGCCGAAAAATCGTGTTCCCCGAGGAAAAGCGAAGCCGCTTTTTGCATTTTGTCAATATCGAGCGGATAAGGATAATGATATGCCAAATTCTGTAAAAAAACATCGCGGGAGGGCTTTGTGCTGATAAGATACACATATTCCTTAGCCTTTGTGCAATAACGCGCATGAAAATCGTCGTCTGCGTCCTCGCAGGACAAAACCGCGATATTCGGCGGCAGCAGCGTGTTCATGCCCTTTACAAAGCCCCCGCAGGGGATTTTACTGTCCACGCGGACATTGAAGCAAAATCTCCGCGCATGCACTCCCGTATCCGTCCGCGAACACCCGTAAATCACGGGCGGCGGTATTTTCAGCAGCTTCCCTATCGCCCTTTCAACGACCTCCTGAACGGAAACTGCATTCTCCTGCCGCTGAAAACCGTGGTAATCCGCGCCGTTGTACGCTATAAAGACCTTTAGGTTACGCATTATCGCTCCTTTACGGAATTATCGGAATGAAATTAAGCGCAATCACCGCGCCCAAGAGGGCAATCATCACCGCGATGGCTGCATAATCGCGAAAAGCGGTGTGAAGCTGTCTTAAACGGGTCCTGCCCTCGCCGCCGTGATAACAACGGCACTC
The DNA here is from genome assembly GCA_947630655.1 of uncultured Clostridia bacterium. GTDB lineage: Bacteria > Bacillota > Clostridia > Oscillospirales > Ruminococcaceae > CAG-115. Next base: position 3,800 of record CANRIQ010000126.1, read on the forward strand.
CATTGCCGTCGCAAGCTCGTTTGCGCGCTTGAACGCCGACACAAAAAGCGGTATCAGAATGGGTATCAACGCTTTTGCGCGCCGGAAGAGATTTCCGCTGTCGAGCTCTGCGCCGCGGGCTTTCTGCGCCGACATAATTTTATCGGTTTCCTCCACAAGCGTCGGGATAAAGCGCAAAGCAATCGTCATCATCATCGAAAGCTCGTGAACGGGAAAACGTATCTTTTTAAGAGGGCTTAAAAGCCGCTCGATAGCGTCGGTAAGCATTATCGGGGAGGTCGTGTAGGTAAGCAAACTCATACCTATGATAAGCGCGATTATTCTCAGCAGCATAAACGCCGAGGTTCTTATGCCCTCGGGATAGATTTCGATTATCCACCACGAAAAAAGCGGTTCCTCGCCCTTTAAAAACAGCAAATTAAGAATTGCCGTAAAGACCATAAGCGGCAAAATCGGCTTTATGCTCTTTAAAATCATTATAAACTTAATTTGCGACAGCAGATAGCAAATCACCATAAACAGCATTCCGACAAGCAGTCCCGTGAATTTCTGCGCCGTGAAAAGTATCACAAGGTACAGAATATCCAGCACCAGCTTTACGCGGCTGTCCATTTTGTGTATCACGGAATTACCCGGGAAATACTGCCCTATCGTTATATCCTTAATCATCTGTTCTTCCTTAAATCAGCGCAAGCAGCCGCTGCGCCGCTCTGTCTACAGTGTAAATATCGTCGCCGATATCGATGCCGAATTCCTTTATCATCTGCGAAAAACGCGTTATCTGCGGAACGTCAAGCCCTATGGACACCAAATCCCTTGACCGCTCGAACACCTTATCCGTTTCATCATAGCAAAAAACGCTCCCTTTATTCATCACAAGAACCTTTGTCGCGAATTTTACAATATCCTCCATGGAATGCGACACAAGAAGCACGGTTTTCCCCGACTTTACGTGATATTGCTTTATAAGCCCCAAAATCCTGTCCCTGCCCTTCGGGTCAAGACCCGCCGCGGGCTCGTCTAGAATAAGCACATCGGGGTCCATTGCAAGCACTCCCGCCAAAGCGCATCTTCTCTGCTGCCCGCCCGAAAGCTCGAACGGGGATTTTTCCAGAAGATGGGTAATTCCCATGCTCCCGGCGGCGGAATTCACGCGGGAAGTTATCTCCTCCTCGGAAAGACCCATATTCCTCGGACCGTAGGCTATATCCTTTGCGACGGTCTCCTCGAAAAGCTGATGCTCCGAATACTGGAACACTATCCCGACCTTAAACCGGATATCGCGGATATTGACGTCTTTGCCCCAGATGTTTCGCCCGTCGACATACACCGTCCCCGAGGTCGGCTTTATAAGCCCGTTCAGGTGCTGTATAAGAGTGGATTTTCCGCTCCCTGTATGACCGATTATCCCGACAAACTCGCCCTTTGCAATCGACAGCTCGACATTATCGACAGCCGTTTTCTCAAAGGGCGTGCCGATGCTGTATTTATAGGTAAGATTTTCCAGCTTCGCGATAATATCGGGGTTTTGGGCTTGCTCGGAAGCTTTTTTCTCGAAAACAGCGGTTTTGCTTTTAAGCGGCAGCTTTGCCACAGCCTTTGCGCATTCGTCCTCAAAAATTATTTCACGGGAAATATTCACCCCGCTGTCAATAAGCTTTCCGCAAAGCTCCGTCACCTGCGGCACATCAAGCCCCACCGCGCGAAGCTCGTCTGCGCGGGCGAAAATCCTCCTCGGAACGTCGTCCATAAGCACCGAGCCGTCGTCCATTACCACCACGCGGTCAGCCTGCGCCGCTTCCTCCATATAATGGGTAATGAGAACAACGGTTATTCCCTGCTCCTTATTAAGGCGTTTAATCGTCTTCATAACCTCGCGCCTGCCCTTCGGGTCAAGCATTGCCGTGGGTTCGTCCATGACGATACACCTCGGCTGCATAGCGATAATCCCCGCAATGGCTATCCTCTGCTTCTGACCGCCCGAAAGCTGATGCGGCGCATGTTCACGGAAT
>CANRIQ010000127.1 GCA_947630655.1 uncultured Clostridia bacterium
CAAAGGATAATATGTTCCTTATCACTCCGTCGGGTTCGTCCATAAACTGCATTACCGCGGGCGACAACTGCTTCCGCGTATGCTTTACCGACCCTATGCAGGGTTCTATGGCGGCGGATTACATTGCCGACAACCTCTCCGCTAAGAAGATAGGCATTATCTACGACAGCTCCGACCCGTATTCGACGGGTATCGTTCAGGGTTTTGAGGGCGAAGCTGCAAACAAGGGTTTGACTGTAGTAGCTAAGGAAGCGTTTACCGCGGACTCTAAGACCGACTTCTCGGTACAGATCCAGAAGATAGCTGACAGCGGCGCAGAAATGCTGTTTTTGCCGTTCTACTATCAGGAGGCTGCTCTTGTGCTTCAGCAGGCTGAAGGCAAGCTGAATATCCCCGTTATGGGCGGCGACGGTCTCGACGGTCTGGCTGACCCTGCAATTCTGGGCGAAAAGCTTTCCGTATGCGACGGCGTTCTGGTTATGACTCCTTTTGCGGCGTCTTCTCCCGATCCTAAGTCCAAGGCGTTCACCGAGGCTTACGAGGCTAAGTTCAACGAAACTCCTATCCAGTTTGCGGCTGACGCTTACGACGCAGTTTACGCGATAAAGGCTGCTCTTGAAAAGGCAGACGTAAAGGACGCTTCCATGTCCGCTTCCGACCTCTGCGACAAGATCAAGGGCGCGATGACCCAGATCGAGCTTGACGGCATCACCGGCAAGACCACATGGGGCGCAGACGGCGAACCTACAAAGGCTCCGCAGGTTATGAAAATCTCCGTAAACGGTAATTCTGCAGAGTATGTAAATCCGTAATTTACGGTTTTCCAAAAACGGAAAAGCAAAATAGTTTTCAAAGAGATAAGCGCAGGGGCAACGACGCTCCTGCTCTTACCTCTGTTTTTGGATTTTAAGGTGCTTTAAAAGCAAGATGTAAGTTATGTGTAGATTTAGTATTATATTGTATTAAGGCTTATATTAAGTACGTCAATATCAGACTGTAAAGAAAGCCCCAGTATGCTCGCATTGAGCGCGGGGCACTCAACGCTAAAGCGGTGCTGCAACTAGCCTTTGTGGCTGTTGCAGTCGACGCCGCATTATCCGCCTGCGGCGGATAATGCTACAACGCAGATGGGGCTTTATCTACAGTCTGAACGTAATTTACATGTTGATTTTAATGCTAGTTTTTGAGAGGTGTTTTTATATGCTTAGCTTTATATCCTATCTGACAAGCGGGTTGAGCTTAGGTTCAATCTACGCGCTTATCGCGCTGGGGTATACTATGGTATACGGAATTGCGAAGATGCTGAATTTCGCGCACGGAGATATTATAATGGTGGGCGGATATGCGGCGTTTATCGCGATGTCGACGTCGTGGTGTCCCGTGTGGCTGGCTTTGATTATTTCGGTGACGGTCTGCACGGTGCTGGGCGTGGTTATCGAAAAGGTGGCGTACAGACCGCTGAGAAGCGCGCCGCCGCTTGCGGTGCTTATCACGGCGATAGGAGTAAGCTATCTTTTGCAGAACATCGCCCTCCTCACGCAGACCGCAACTCCCAAAACCTTCAAGTCCGTTGCGGCGGGCGCGCCCCCGTTTATGATAGTTTACGAGGGGAAAGCTCCGCTGTTTTTTACAAAGCTTTCGGACAGCCCCTACAAGGATCTGACGCCCGCTCTCACGGTTTCTATGGAGACGTTTTTGTCGATTACCGTGTCGATAGTTATAATGGTGGGGCTGACGCTGTTTATCAATAAAACAAAAGCGGGAAAGGCGATGCTTGCCTGCGCGGAGGACAGAGGCGCGGCGCAGCTTATGGGAATTAACGTAAACGGCACGATTTCGCTTACCTTCGCGATAGGCTCCGCGCTTGCGGCGGTGGCGGCGGTGCTTATGTGTTCGGCTTATCCCCAGCTTACGCCGTATACGGGTTCAATGCCCGGAATACGCGCGTTTGTGGCGGCGGTTTTCGGAGGTATAGGAAGCATTCCCGGGGCGATGATAGGAGGAATTCTTCTCGGAATTATAGAGCTGCTTTCAAAGGCGTATATAAGCTCGCAGATTTCGGACGCTATACTGTTTCTGGTGCTGATTGTGGTGCTTATCATTCGTCCGACGGGAATTATGGGCAAGAAAATCAACGAAAAGGTATAAGGTGTGCATATGAGAAAACAAACTAAAAACAATCTTATAACCTTTAGCGGCACGGCGGTGTTGTGCCTGCTTATGGCGGGGCTTTCGACGGCGGGCGTGCTGGACAACAAGACTACGGGTCTGTTAGTGCCCATGGGGATATACATTATTCTGGCGATTTCGCTTAATCTGACGGTCGGAATACTCGGAGAGCTTTCGCTCGGACATGCGGGATTTATGTGCATAGGAGCGTATGTTTCGGGCGCGTTTTCGCTGATTTTTCAGAACACGATAAGCCCCGTGTGGCTGCGGTTCGCGCTGGCGGTTATTTTGGGCGGAATTATGGCGGCGGTGTTCGGAGTGCTTATCGGAATACCCGTTTTAAGGCTGCGCGGAGACTATCTCGCGATTGTAACGCTCGGCTTCGGGGAAATTATGAAGTCTATTGCAAACAACGTCTACCTTACCATGGATAAAAACGGGCTTCATTTCGGGTTTACGGTGCCTCCGACAAACGTTGACGAGGCGACGAAGCAGGAGCTGCTTAAAGGACCTATCGGAATGGCTGCTCCGCAGGACACAAACGTGTGGATTGTGGCGGTGGTGCTGCTTATCTGCCTTGCCGTTTTAATGCTGTTTATAGACAGCCGTTCGGGACGCGCGTGCATGGCTGTCCGCGACAACTACATCGCCGCGCAGTCTGTCGGAATTAACGTGACAAAATACCGTCTTATGGCGTTTACGCTGTCGGCGGCGATTGCGGGCGTTGCGGGAGGTCTTTATTCGCACTCGTTGTCACTGCTTGCGGCAAAGAAATTCGACTACAATCTGTCAATTCTGATTTTGGTGTTCGTGGTGCTCGGAGGACTCGGAAGCCTTCGCGGGTCGATTATCGCGACAATTATTCTGTATGCTCTGCCGGAGCTGTTTCTGCGCGGCGCGGGCAACCTCAGAATGCTGCTGTATGCAATCGTTCTCGTGTTTATGATGCTGTGGACAAACGCGCCGTTCTTTATAACGCTGCGTGAGAAAATCGGCGCGTCGAAGCCTGTGATGAAGCTTAAAAGCGTCTTTCGGCGGGATAAATCGGACAAATCGACGGGAGGTGCGGCATAATGAGCGAAAATGCTAATAATACCCCCGTTCTGGAGCTTCTGGAGCTTTCAATTCAGTTTGGAGGACTTCACGCCGTAGAGGGGCTTAATCTGAAGATTAAACAGGGCTGTCTGTACGGGCTTATAGGTCCGAACGGCGCAGGTAAAACCACCGTTTTCAATATGATAACCGGCGTGTATAAGCCCACCGCGGGAAGCGTTCTGCTGAACGGGAAAAATATCACGGGAAAATCCCCCGTTGAGATAAATAAAGCGGGAATTGCCAGAACCTTCCAGAATATACGGTTGTTTAAGGCAATGAGCGTTCTTGACAACGTTAAGGCGGGACTTCATAACGAGACAAAATACACCGCGATTGAGGGCGTTTTGAGGCTGCCGAGGTATTTTAAGGAGGAAAAGCGCGTAAACGAAAAGGCGAGAGAGCTGCTTGGGGTTTTCGGGCTGGAGGACGATATAAACAGCACTGCCGAAAACCTGCCCTACGGAAAGCAGAGAAAGCTTGAAATTGCCCGCGCGCTGGCGACCGACCCGAAGCTTCTGCTGCTTGACGAGCCCGCCGCGGGCATGAACCCGAACGAGACCGCCGAGCTTATGGAAACAATTCGATTTGTAAGAGAGCGGTTCAATATGACGATTTTGCTTATCGAGCATGATATGAAGCTTGTTTCGGGAATTTGCGAGGAGCTTACGGTGCTGAACTTCGGGCAGGAGCTGGCGCAGGGCGAAACCTCCGCCGTTCTGAAAGACCCGAAGGTTATTACGGCGTATCTTGGAGAATAATTTTACGGAGAAATTGATATGGCACTTTTGGAAATCGAGGGCTTGGAGGTCTACTACGGTTCGATAAACGCGCTTAAGGGCATTTCCTTTAACGTCGAGCAGGGGGAGATAATCGCTCTTATCGGGGCGAACGGCGCGGGAAAAACCACGACCTTGCACACGATAACGGGGCTTATCCGCGCAAAGCAGGGAACAATCCGCCTTGCGGGGAAGGACATCACAAAGTCCCCCGCGCATAAGACGGTGGCTATGGGAATGGCGCACGTTCCCGAGGGCAGGCGCGTTTTCGCGCAGCTTTCGGTGTACGAGAACCTTATGCTGGGGGCGTATACAAGAAAGGATAAGGCTGAAATCGCCGAGACGCTGGAGCATGTGTACGAGCGGTTTCCGCGCCTTAAGGAACGCCGCCGCCAGAGCGCGGGAACGCTTTCGGGCGGTGAACAGCAGATGCTTGCAATGGGGCGCGCGCTTATGTCAAAGCCGTCGATAATCCTTATGGATGAGCCGTCTATGGGGCTTTCGCCGCTTTATGTAAGCGAGATTTTCGACATAATCACCGAGATAAACAAGACGGGTACAACTGTGCTTCTGGTTGAACAAAACGCCAAAAAAGCACTGTCTATAGCAAACCGCGCGTATGTTCTCGAAACGGGGAAAATCGTGCTTTCGGGGAATGCGTCGGAGCTTATGAATAACGAACAGGTCAAGAAAGCGTATCTGGGAGAATAGTATGGAAAAATTTGTAATCACAATAGCGCGCGGCTACGGAAGCGGCGGACGGACAATCGGGCAGATGCTGTCGAAGCGTCTGGGAGTGGAGTTTTACGACCGCGATTTAATTCGCTTGGCGTCGGACGAAAGCGGGATAAACGAGGCTCTTTTCGGGCAGTCCGATGAGAAATCAAAGGGAATTTTTCCCAAAAAATCGGTTTACAAGGGCGAAGTAATTGCTCCCGATAAAAAATCGTTCACAGGCGAGGAAAATCTGTTTAATTATCAAGCAATGGTCATCAAAAAGCTCGCCGAAGAGAAGTCCTGCATAATCGTGGGACGCTGCGCGGATTACGTGCTGAAGGACCAGAAGAACGTGGTGCGTGTGTTTGTGTACGCGGATTTGGAAAATTGTGTAAAAAACGTCGCGGCGGTAAAGGGAATTCTCGACCGCAAGGAGGCACTGAAAAAAATTGCGTCGATCGACAAGGAGCGCGCGGCGTACTACAAAAATCACACGGGGCGCGAGTGGATTGACGCGCGAAACTACGATTTGTGCCTTAACAGCGGGGATCTGGGCTTTGAAAAGTGCGTGGATATTATTGCCGATTATATAAAGATAAAGTTGGAAAATTTGTAATTTTGTCGGTATTTTGGTGAATATTCGGCAGAATTTTTGGGCATTTTATTAAATGTGAAAACTTTTTAAAAATTTTTGAAAAAACCCCTTGACAAAAGAAAACGGGTGTGGTATAATAATCAAGTCGCCCGGAAAAATGCGGTGCTTGCAGAAGCGAGTGCAGAGGGCGCAGGTTGGTTAAATAACCGATGGCGACAAAAGACAGTTCCTTGAAAATTGAACAGTGCAAAGAACGACAAATACCTTTGTTGATTCTAAGAGCTTTATTGAGTTAAATCATAGAGCTTAAGAGTTGAAAACATTGAATAATTTCGGATAAACAGGAAGCGTTTTTTAGAAGGAAACGTTAGCGTTTATTTGGAGAACAGGTTACAGCACTGATTATAAATCAGTGAAGTAATACAAACTTTAAAGA
>CANRIQ010000128.1 GCA_947630655.1 uncultured Clostridia bacterium
GATTAACAGAAAAACGTTTTATCTGCACTACAATTCGTTGGACGATCTGCTGCTGGAAATGCAGAATGAAATGGCGAAAAGCTTTATTGAGCGCACGAAAAATCTTGAACGTCCGCGGGATATGGATAAAATAACGCGCGAGTTTTTCCTCGTGAGCGAGGGCGCGGGACGGCTTCACGAAAGGCTGATGTGCAGCGGAAGTTACCACTACATCAGCCGCAGGATAACCAACGAAATTATGTCGGAAACATGGGGCACGGACGGCAAGCGCATGAACGTAGATCCGTATGTGCAGAACATAATCATGGCGTTCGTGTCGCAAGCGACGATTGAGATTTACAAGCAGTGGACGGCTGACAAAAAGAAGATCCCGCTGGACGAAATCATAGAGCTTACGACAAAGCTGATTTGCAACGGAATTAACGGGGTGAATAAGAAGTAACGTTCTGATTTAGCGCAGAAAATCCGCGGGCATACCATACAAGAAATTTAAAACGAGTTATAAAAATTCCGTCCGAGGCTTTCAAACTACGGGCGGAATTTTTTAAAGGTAAACCACTAATCCGAACACAGGTTTGCCGGGGTAGAAAACGAAGAAATCCGAAGCACCATCGTGTTTCGGATTTGTCCAATTTATATAGCCTTTACAAAAAGATTTTTTTGGTCGAGCCAAAAGAAAACGTCCCAAACCAACGCTTGAGACGTTCAGACTGTATAAAAAGTCCAACCGCAGGCTGTTGAGAAAGCCTCAGATGCATGCATTATGCGCGAGCGCAAAACGCTGAAACAGTGCTGCGGCTAGGCTTTGTGCCTGCCGCAGTGCCGTTGACGACGCAGATGAGGCTTTATCGACAGCCTGAACGTCTCAAAGCAACGCTTGAGACGTTATCGCTGCCGGTCGCACCGGCTGGCTCCCCCAAACCCCTTAAATCCGAAACGTAGGTACTTAATTTGAGAGGAATCGTCTCGAATTCCTCTCTGCAATTAAAGTTTATTACAGCTTTATCATCATACACATAAATCGAATTCACGAATGTGTCAATAATTCGTTGTTTGTTATCTTGACTTGCAAGGTCAAGGCTCACCATTTTTGAAAGCCAGAATTCGATTTGTTCCTTTGTCAGTATTTGCGTTTGAATTTCTTCACGGGCGATTTTAACTTCAAGGTCTGTTTTCTGCTCGGTCAGCTCGTCCATACGCTTTTTGGTAGTGGGATTGATAATTCCCTGCTCAACAGCCGACATAACGTTGGAAAGTGACTTTTCAACCTCAGCAAGCTCTCTTTGCAGCAACGGAAGGGTAGTATTTTCCCGCTCCTGCCATTGAAGAACTCTGCTCACGATGCCATCCATTATCTCCTTATCAAAGACATATGACACGGTTTTTTGCAATATGGCTTCCTCAATATCAGCCTTGCGCACAGTGCGCTTCTTGCAGTCTTTTTTCCGCTTGGCGTTTGAACATTTATAATAATGATACTTCTTTTCGTTGCGCCCCGTTCCACTTTCGCCTACCATAGTCGCTCCGCAGCAACCGCATATCAACTTGGTTGAGAGAAGATACCTCTCGTCAGCTTTATAACTCGATGGCGCGTATTTGTTTTTCTCCAGCCTGTCCATGGCAAGCGCGAACAATTCCTTTGAAATGATTGCGGGAATACCATCAGGAACGACTACATCACGATAACTATACTCGCCTATATATTTCCTATTCTGCAAAAGTGCCGTGACCGTAGTCTTACTTATCGGCTTACCTTGTGAAGAGCGGACACCATTCTCATTAAGATATCTCACAATATCTTTGACCTGTCTGCCGTTGACATACATCAGGAAAGCCTCTTTAATAAACGGCGCGGTCAACTCATCGATCTGATAATGCTTGCTCTCGTCAATCTTGTAACCAACAGGAACAAACCCGCCGTTGTATTGACACTTCAAAGCGTTCTCGGTCATTCCGCGGATAACTTTTTCCGAAAGCTCTGCAGAATAATATTCCGCATACCCCTCAAGCACCGATTCCAGAATGATTCCCTCCGCGCCCTCGGATATTGCTTCCGTCGCCGAGATAACCTTAACACCGTTTTTACGGAGCACCGCCTTGTAGTGCGCGCTGTCATATCTGTTCCGCGCGAACCTGTCCAACTTCCAGACTATGACCACATCAAAAAGTCCGCCCGAACTCTCCTTAACCATTCGCTGAAATTCGGGACGGTTGTCGGTCTTTGCCGACACCGCCCTGTCAATGTATGAACCGACAAGCGTGTAGCCCTTACGATTAGCGAACTCGCGACACTCGCGAAGTTGCCCCTCTATGCTCTCCTCGCGCTGATTGTCGCAGGAATACCGCGCGTAAATTACTACTCTCATATTAACGACCTCCTTTTTATAATATGATTATACCACACTCAAAAATAATTGTCAATGCTTTAAAGCAATAAATTGCAAATTTCTTAGCATTTAGGTGAGATAATCAAGCCACGTCTTCTTTGCCCTGCTGAATTTTTTCGAGCTGTTCTGCCCAAATCTTCTTGCCCCTCTCTGAACTGAAAAACTCACGCATAACAGGCAACAGACTTTGCGCCAGCGCGTCAAGTTCTTCATCGGAAAGAACCGATCTATTCTGATTTTCCATTTCGTCACCCCTTGAAAAGATTAAAGAGTAAAATCTTTGGCGAGGTTCGGAACAGAACGGCGAGATACTGCTCCGAAAATTTTGCCCTTCACTTATAGGAAAATTTTCGGCGATTTATTAGGGGGGAATTAAAAATTTTTTTATTTTTTCAAGAAATTTTTTCAGTTGCCCCTAATTCTCCCGCTAGTTTTTTTCCTATAAGTGAGGGGGTAACACAATCTGCTGTTCGCCGACGCAGGAAGTTTTTGAGGGGGGCTGCAGGAGCAGACCAAAAACGCTAAATCAAGGAATACGTATACTTTTGGTTTTTGTATGCATAGCAAGCACAGAAAGTTGGGCATTCTTTCCCAACATTTCCCATTTCTCGGAATGACCCCTCAAAAAATCTTAGGGAACCCACCGCCCTAAAATTCGTTACCCCCGACTAACTCGCACAGGAGCGCACGACTACAAAATCTATTAGGAGGAACTAACTATGCGAAAGTACAAACAGGTCAAAGAGAAGAAAGTCATATATTCACTTGATGAATGGAAGTTGATTGAGGAACGGGCTGCTTCGGTTCTGATGAAAACGGGAACGTTCATTAAACGTATGTCCCTCGACGGGCAAATCAAACATTATCGCATCGGAGATATAACAACGCTAATGAACGCGCTCCGAATTATCGGTATCAACATCAACCAGATCGCCAAGAAGGCAAACGAAACCCACAACGTCTATGCCGCAGATGTAGAAAATTTAAGAAAGGAAGTTAATGCCTTATCCCGTACCTTAAGTCAATTAGCATTCACGGAACAGTTGAACGCAGCTTAGCCTACATACTTAACCCCGAAAAGACGGACGATTTAATTTACACTAATGCTATGAACTGTATTCCCGATCCGAAGTGTGCATATCTTGCTATGAAGATGGTGTATGAACAATTTTCGGGAAACAAATTTGACGAGCCACCGCCCAATTCCGGCAAAGGCGAAGTAAAAGCTATTCACTATATCCAGAGTTTCGACCCTAAAGATAAAATCTCACCGGAGCTTGCTCATCAAATAGGCAGGACTTTTGCGCGTAAAGCGTTCGGTGATAATTGTCAGGTGGTTATCGCTACTCACGTTGATAAACAGCACGTCCACAGCCACATCATCATAAACGCTTACGGAATTGACGGACATAAATTCAATGATAACCAGACAACACTTAAACAGCTCCGTGAGATTTCCGACAGGGTATGTCTTGCGTTCGGTATAAAGCCGATTGACACGGAGCGTGGGGCAGGTCGGGGCATTGATTATAATGAATGGGAACACAAGCAACGCGGCACATCGTGGAAAGAAAAAATCCGTCTGGAGATAGACGGACTGATACTCAAGGTCAAGAATGTTGACGAGTTGCTCGCGGAGTTGGAGTTGTTAGGCTACACGGTTCGGCGTGGGAAATATATCTCGATTAAAGCACCGGAACAGCAGAGAGCCGTTCGTTTGAAAACGCTCGGTGATGACTACACCATTGAGAGCCTTGCTTCAAGAATTTTGTGGCGCGACGTAGAAGCGGGACTGAACAATCCGTGCGAGAAGTCAGCACTCCGTGAAAAGTATTCGGAAACTATCAGCGGCATTCAAAAGGTCAACGCTTTCCACCCCACTCTTGAACAACTTGGAACTATGCTCACCGTGATTAACCGCGACAATCTCCGCTCTATCGGGGAGGTCGAGGGGAAAATTCGTCAACTTGAATACGAAGTTGAAAAGGCACGACAGGAGTTGAATGCGCTTGCAGCACAGCAAAATTCGCTCACAGGTCTTGCCGAGCAAGCCGAGGAATACTTTGCTCTTATGGACAAGGCAGAGCGAATACCCGCCGATGAGTTGCGGCTGAAAATGCACAAGACTGTGTTGGAGGGCAGCAACATCTCAAGCCGCTCGGACTTCGAGTACCTCAAATCCGTCATTGTCGACACGCAGAAAAAAACTGCACCCCTTAAAGAGAACTTCGAGAGGTGCAGACAGTTTTGTGACCTTTATTCGGAAATTGCCAAGACATACTACGAGATTTCAAAGGGGGATTACATAACGCGCTTAGTTGATGAAGAACTTAAATCACGGGCAAAGCCGCGCCGCTCTTTGTAATGGCTTTGCTTCAACGCCTGTCATTGCAGCTCTGCAACAATTTCGGAAACCACAACCAAAGCAGCCTCGCCGCTTATGGCGATGCGGTTGCCTTTCATTCTGCAATGCAAATAACCGCCGCGTTTCGATGCCTGATAGGCATAAATTTCGTTTTTACAAAGCTCTTTTGCCCAAAATGCGGCAATCCGGCAATGCGCCGAACCGCAAACAGGGTCTTCCGCAATGCCGAGTTTCGGACAGAAACTGCGCGACACGCAGTCGGTTTCCGTGCCGTGCGCCGTGGTATTCTGAATTCGTCCCTCAATGCCTGCCAGAAACGTCTGGTCGGGCGTCATATTTCTGACAACTTCCTCGGAACTGAAAATGCAGACCAAATCCAGCCCCAGCACTGCCTTTGTCGGGCGCGCACCGAACGCCTGCTCCATAGCGTTCGTTACGGGGATTTCCTTAAGCTCGTAGATTGGAAAATCCATCTCATACAGTCGACCGGCACGAGATTTCACGCGCCTGCTCCAGCTTATCAATACGCTAAGAAGAAGTTCAACGAGGACGAGATCCCGCAATACTATGTTGAGGAAACCACGAGGCGATTAGGTTTTCGAGATGGTGCAGCGTGAGTTGGAACAGAGACAGCAGCGCAGAGGACGGCACAGCGGTGTCCAACTTTTCTCCGGCAGGATAAAATGCGGAGTCTGCGGCGGTGCGAGGGAAAAAGGTAAAAAACGTTTTCTTATCCTTGGGATTTCCTTGTCACAATTTTTTACCAAGTTCATACGCCTTTTGAAGATATTTTGAACGCCCTGTCATTGACGGCGTGCCGCAGCCTTTGCCCAGAACCGTTCCCATATCGTTGAAGTTCAGATACCGCACAAGCGTTTTATAATGCGCCTCCAGCGTTTCAAACGTCCAGCTGTCGCTGTTCCAAGCCGCAGAGATAAGCGCGGACTTCATGCGTTTTCGCTGAATACTGCCGTTGAACGCGCAAAAACGGTCAATCATCGTTTTCAATTGCGCACTCATG
>CANRIQ010000129.1 GCA_947630655.1 uncultured Clostridia bacterium
GCGCCAACGACAAGGCGGTTATGCAGGCTTACGGCTTTGCCCCAGCTATGTCCGAGCAGGAGATTGTCGCGGAGCTGATGAAGATGTACAGGGAGCTGACGAGCGGGGAAATTCCGCGCTAAATCTCGCGTTTCGCCCTCTCGCTGTCCACGTCCGAAAGATACCGCTCAATCTCATTTCTAACCTTCTGTAACCACTTACTTCAAACTTGTTGCAGCAATAACCGACTTGCATTTTTCGCGATCTCCTTGCTGTTTTGCTTACGCAATGCCTTGCAATCCACACAGTAGAGCGAATTTTGCACCTTTGCAAGATAAAAATTCCCGCACAACTTGCACTTCAGACAGAAAATTTTTCGGCTCGCCAAAAAGCGCGAATATTCGCCGAAAAATTCCGTAATCCCCGCGCAATCAAATTGAATTAAATCAGTGACCTCCGAGTTTTTCGGAGGTTTTTTCTTTTTCAGCGCAGTCAAAACCTCGGAAATCAGCTCGTACATTTCCGCGCGAAATTGCTCGCCCAAAATCGCGCGGTCGGCGTGGTTAAGCCCCAAACCGAGCCGCGCGTTCATATACAAATCGGTCGCGGCGGCGTATTTTTTCACGATAATTTGCGCCAAAAATCTCGCCGCAAAATTTTTGTCAGCCTTGAAAATTCGGTCCAACTCGTTCAGCGTTTCGGCAACGCGCGTACCCTTAGTGTGCTTGTCGCAGAGGTTCGCATAAAGCGCGTCAACCCGCTCCGTGAGCCGTTCCGCGTCGATTGAACACGCGCTCAAAGCGAACGCTCCAAGCGGTTGATTGCGAAAAATCATGCCGTTTTTTATTTGAGAAATTCCAAATTTATAAAAAATTATTTGAGTAATTTAAGAGCAAATTTGCAAATTTGTAATTATTTAAAAGCGCGTCAACCCGCTCTGTGAGACGTTACGCGTCAATTGAACACGCGCCCAAGGCAAATGTTCCAAGCGGCTGACCGCGAAAAATCATGTCGTTTTTTATTTGAGAAATTCCGATTTTATTAAATTTTTTTCAGAGTAATTTGAGAGCAAATTTGCAAATTTGTAATTATTTAAAAGCGCGTCAACCCGCTCTGTGAGCCGTTCCGCGTCAATTGAACACGCGCTCAAAGCGAACGCCCCAAGCGGTTGATTGCGAAAAAACACGTTAATTTTTTATTCGTAAATTCCGATTATTTTAAAAATATTTCAGAGAAATTCGAGAACAAAAATTACAGAGTTGGAATTGCGAAAAAGCGCATTGCTATGCGGAATTCTTGTGTTTTATTTATCAGATAAATGTGCAGAAAAATGCAGTTGTTTTCGCGTTAAAATTGAGCTGAAAGGAGTTGTTGAAATTGAAAATTCTTGACAAACTGAACCCGACAAATACGCTCTCCGTGAACCGCCTGCTGGCGCACAAGCTGGGGCTTAACGCCGCTGTGGTGTATGCCGCGTTGATAGCAAAACAGGCGTATTATGAGGCGCGGGATATGCTCGACAAGGACGGCTATTTTTACTCGACCAAAACGGAAACAGGAACGCGCTGTGAAGGCTCTGGAGAGCGCGGGGCTTATTGAGAAAGATACGCGCGGAATGCCCGCAAAGAGATGTTTTCGCGTTGTTGACGACGAAAATCTGCTGACAAGTTTGCTTGAAACAGACAATCAAGTTTGCGAAAAAGCTGCAAGCAAGATTACTGAAAACCCGCAAACAAGTTTGTCGGAAAGTTCAAACCATACTTATAAAGCAAAAGAAAATATATCTAAAGTTTCTATCAATCAATCTGCGGACGGGATTGATGGGATTGATAACAAGCGCGAAAATTATTTGGAAATTATCCGCGAGAACATCGACTACGAGTGCTTTGCTGAAAAAGAGAAGGTTGACGAGTTGGTTGAGTTAATGCTTGATGTGATTTGTTCTAAAAGGAAAACTTTGCGGGTTAATGGCGAGGATTTGCCGACGGAAATTGTGAAGAGCCGCTTTTTGAAACTCGATTATTCGCATATTGATTACGTTTTAACTGTAATTCAAAAGAACACGAGCGAAGTTCGAAACATTCGCGCGTACCTCGTCACCGCGCTCTACAACGCGCCTGCGACAATCGGGAATTATTACTCCGAGTGGGTCAATCACGATATGTATGGGGGTTCGTAGCGCGGATTTTTCTTTTCAGCTTGGCGGGAAAAATTTCGCAGTAAGCGCAAAAAATCCGTTTCGGTTTTTCAAGTGAATTTTTCGGTTTCCGAAAAATTCGCGTAAGAGGTTGCAAAGGCAAATTCGTTTTAAGCTGAATTTTTTCAGACTTCGGCAACGCGCGGGACGAATTATAGACGATCCGGTAGGCTATGGTTATGTAGATCTGAATTTATCGTCTAACTATAAGAACGTTTTAAAATACATCTCTTTAAAGAAATTCACTTTTACAAAAGTGTTCCTGCGTTAAATCGAATTTATTTGCTGAATTTTTGTTCAAAATTATCTCGTGCATTTTTAGCAGTCTGTACGCGCTTTTCTAAGGTTTTATCGAACATTTCATCCGTTACTTTTGGCAACATCTCATAAATAACCTTAGTTCCTTCTTCGGTGATACCGCCTTTTGTAGCTACACGAGTAACAACATCATTAAAGGAAAGGCATTTTTCAAGCATTAAATTGCCTGTTCCAACCATTGTACGCAATAACATCTGTATAATTTGCTGCTCCGGAATGTCGGTATGTTTCTTTGCAGAATTACTGATTACATCAAAAATAGCAGAAATAAATCCCGGCATACAGCTTACCAGTTCAGAACCCATTCCGATTTCTTCTTCAGGCAATTCAATTATATCGCCCATACATTTAAGCAAATTTTCTAATGTGATTTTGTCATCATCACTAACCAAACTGTTGTAGCATACCAAAGTTTGAGATTTATTTATCTCTGCTGTAACACTTGGAATAGCCTTTGCGATTTTATGATTTATAATCTTAGACATCATCTCAAAAGTAATGCTGCCGTTTAAAGAAACAATAAGCGTATTTTTGCTTATAACCGGTTTGATTTCATTCAATATGGATTTTATGTCAATAGGTCGAACACAAATGAATATAATATCCGCCGCAGCTGCAAGTTCAGCATTAGTTTTACACACATTAAAAACGGTTGTTAGATGTTCAATTTTTTCATAAGTTCTGTTTGCAACATATAAATCTTTACATTTAACGAATTTTGCTTCTGCTATTTTCTCTAAAATCATTTTGCCCATACTGCCATATCCAATTAGTCCAACTTTCATTATTTTTCATCCGAATTATTTATTGCTAATTAACTTTTACAAAGAAATAAATCCCGATTTTTATGAAGATATCAATATTATACACCGCCATATTGAAAAAGTCAACTGCTTTCCGGAAGGAAAAAGGCATGTTGGCAGTTTACAGTAAAAAGTGAACGCGTTATCCGCTGCACGGATAACGCTGTGAACAGTATGAGGAGCGTTCGCATAAGCGAACGCTTTTTGATTGTCACAAGGATTAGCAGTTGCCTATAAACTTCAATACAATCTAAAAAAATCCGCGAAGCAGATACCTACTACTGTTCACTGTAAACTATATCCTGTAAACTGCCTACCTTGCCTAACAAACAAGCATATAATGTTTTCATTCTATTGAACTGTAAATCGATCCGCGTTAATTATTAAAAAAGAATTCAGCCCAATAGCTCCGGCAACGCAAAAAAGTGAAAGCAAAAAAGAATGTATGCACATTTTATGGCGAAGAAAAATATGAATATAGCAGATCAAAAAAACAATGCTTAAAATTATATGGAAATACGTTAATTTTAATATGCAGTAATAACCTAATGGAATCACATAGACAATAAGTGGGTAAAATTGATTAACATACCCCGGATTCGGCAAATTCAGCATAATAAATACCGGCAAAATAAAAACTATATTTAAAATCAGATAAGTTATAGAATGTTTCTGAAATAGTGATTGTTTCTTCATAATGGTTTTCTCCATTTATATGGCATTATAATGTGTTACATGTTTTCTACGATTCCGGCATATTCGGATATTTTTTCCTCTGCACAATCTGCACTATCTGCACCGGATGTATAACCTTTACGATAAAAGATTTCCCCGAAGTCGAGAGCGGCTGAATTAGAGCCGCCTTTATCGGGAAATAGCCGGTGTATAGCCAATTTTTAACTATAATCCACACTTCCGCCTGTCGGCAGTTTACAGTATATAATTTACAGTGAACAGCAAAGGTATCCGCTGGCGCGGATTATTTTGATTGTAACAGAGAGGGCAGGCTGCCGATAAACTCACATACAATCCGAATAATCCGCGAAGCGGACACCTACTACTGTTCACAGTGTTATCCGCGCAGCGGATAATGCGTTCACTTTTTACTGTAAACTGCCTACCCGCCGTACAGAAAAGGGTGGCTGAATTAGAGCCGCCTATGCTGGGAAATGGTGCACGCATTATGCGCTACGCGCAAAACGCTGGCATTGCCCTTGTGGAGCGGATAATGGGAGTCGAACCCACCACCTCAGCTTGGGAAGCTAATGTTTTACCGATAAACTATATCCGCATTACATAAACATTATAGCACATTCCTCAGCATTTGTCAAGGGGTTACGGCAAATTTTCACACGTTCATGCGAAGATATTTTTTAACCTCTGCAATAAAGGCTTCGGCGATGTCGGACAGCCGTGCCTGCCGCTTTGTGACGCAGCCTATCTCCATTTCCTCGTCGTTGTCAGAGCGAAACGGTATCGCGGTGAAATCCCCGCCGTTCAGCTCCTCGCAGATTATCCCCGAACACAGCGTGTACCCGCCCAGAGCCTTCATCAAATTCAGCTGGGTTGCGCGGTCAAGCGTTTTTATAACGCGCGGATAGTCCAGCTCCTCGAGAATTTCCTCCGCAAAAAACGCCGCCGCAGTATCGCCCTGCTCGAAGCTCAGCCTTGGATATTCCGACAGCTGCTCAAGCGTAAGCTCGCTTTTTTCAGCCAGCGGATGCCCCTTCCAGAGGTACACATACGCCTTGCAGCGCACAAGCGGCATAAATTCCAGACCGTTTTCCGCAAGCGTTTTTTCGATAATTTTTTCGTTGTAGGAGCTTTTGAAAATTATCCCGACTTCGCTTTTCATATGCGAAACATCGCTTATCACCTCAAGCGTTTTGGTTTCGCGGATTGCAAACTCAAAATTCAGCGTATCATATTTTTTCACCGTCTCGGCAAACGCCTTCACCACAAACGAATAATGCTGTGTCGACACGCCGAATTTCCGCTTTACGCGGTCGGCAGCGAGGTATTTTTCCTGAAGCAGCGCGTATTCGCGGTACACCTTGTCCGCGTGCGACAAAAATTCCGCGCCGTCGGGAGTGGGCGTTACGCCGCGCCCGGTGCGCTGAAAAATCGTTATCTGAAGCTCGCCTTCAAGCTCCTTCAGTGCGCACGACAGCGACGACTGCGCGATAAAAAGCTCCTCTGCGGCGCGGTTTATAGAGCCGCATTTTGCGATTGTAAGAACGTATTTCAGTTGTTGTAATGTCATATTATTCCCTCGCTTGCAAATTGTTGTTAATGTGTTTTATAATGGGTTATTCTGACGTGCTGTCAGCAAAAGTTATTCTGACAGCGTGTCACTAAGCTCCTCGGCGGCGCGGTTTATAGAGCCGCATTTTGCGATTGTAAGAACGTATTTCAGTTGTTGTAATGTCATATTATTCCCTCG
>CANRIQ010000130.1 GCA_947630655.1 uncultured Clostridia bacterium
CAAGCGGCTTCAGCTCCGAGAGGTTGATGTCAACCTCTTCATCATAAACTGCGTCGGCGTCCGCCGAAAGCTCCGTGAAATCTTCCTCGCGCCCCTGCGCCTTCAAAAACTCGCGGGTGGTCTCGTCAGACGGGAAAACAGAGGTCGTCGCGCCCAGCTCCGCGCCCATATTCGTGATAGTTGCACGCTCCGGCACGGAAAGCGACTTTACGCCCTCTCCGCAGTATTCCATAACCTTTCCTACGCCGCCCTTGACGGAGAGCCTTTTCAGCACCTCAAGAATAACGTCCTTTGCGGAAACCCAGTCATTCAGTTTCCCCGTGAGGTTTATTTTCACAACCTTCGGCATAGTGATATAATACGCGCCGCCGCCCATAGCTACCGCAACATCAAGACCGCCCGCACCCATTGCGAGCATGCCGATGCCGCCGCCCGTGGGAGTGTGGCTGTCCGAGCCGATAAGCGTCTTTCCGGGCTTTCCGAAACGCTCGAGGTGTATCTGATGGCAAATGCCGTTTCCGGGGCGCGAAAAACGAATGCCGTGCTTTTTCGCGACAGACCCGATAAAACGGTGATCGTCCGCGTTTTCAAAGCCGTTTTGCAGAGTGTTGTGGTCTATGTACGCCACGCTGAGCTCGGTTTTTACGCGAGGAACGTTCATCGCCTCGAATTGCAGATACGCCATTGTACCCGTAGCGTCCTGCGTCAGCGTCTGGTCGATACGAAGACCGATTTCCGTGCCTTTTTTCATCTCGCCGTCAACAATGTGCGCCTTGATGATTTTCTCTGTTAAAGTAAGTCCCATAAGTTATCTCCTTTCTCGGGATAAGAAACGCTCTTATCACTTATTTATATTATACAACTTTACTTCGTCATTGTCAATAATTTAACGCAGAATTTTGCAATATTTTAAAAATAAAATTTCAAAATTGTTGACAGAGTTTTTGAAAATATGTTATAATAATATTAACGATGTGGTGGTGAATATTTATGTCCTTGTATATATTGCTTGCGGCGGCGGTGCTTATATTATGCGTTTTCTCGGATAAGCTTTCGGGAAAAATCGGCGTGCCCGCCCTGCTTATTTTCATAGCTGTCGGAATTTTTTTCGGCAGCGACGGAGTTGTCCGTATTCAGTTTGAAAATTACGAATTCGCGTCAAACGTCTGCGAAGCCGCGCTTATCGTGATAATGTTCACGGGCGGCTTTTCCGTGAGCTTAAAAGCCGCAAAACCCGTTATCGCGAAGGCGGTTTTGCTCTCAACGCTGGGAGTTGCAGTGACGGCGGGCGTGGTGTGCGGATTTTGCGTTTTGGTGCTTAAATTTTCGTTTGCGGAGAGCTTGCTTATCGGGTCTGTAATAAGCTCCACAGACGCCGCAAGCGTGTTTTCGGTGCTGCGTTCTAAAAAGCTGAACCTCAAAAACGGTCTTGCGCCGCTTCTCGAGGCCGAAAGCGGCAGCAACGACCCGTTTTCGTATATGCTTACTATGATTTCGTTGTCGCTGCTGAAAAACGAGGGGACGGGGTTTATTCGCGGACTGGTTTTCTCGCAGCTTGTTTTCGGAACGCTTTTCGGAGCGGTTGTGGGAATTGTCGGAGCGTTCGCGGCAAAGCGTTTCCGCACGCAGACCGAGGGCTTTAAAAGCATAATGTATTTAGCGTTCGCGCTGCTGTCCTACGGGCTGTCGTCGCTTATCGGCGGGAACGGCTATCTTGCGGTTTACATCGCGGGCATAATTATGGGAAACGCGCGCGTACCGTCGGGGCATTGCAGCGTGAAAAAGCATTACATAAAGCGGTTTTTCAACAACGTTCTGGGGATAACGCTTTTCGGCGGGAAAAAAATAGCTCCCGCAGACACCGTTGTTTTCTTAAACGGCATAACGGGAATTTGTCAGATACTGGTATTCTTTTTGCTGGGACTGCTTGCAACGCCCTCACAGTTTCCGAAGAGCATTCTGCCCGCGGTTGCGGTGTATTTGTGCTTAACTTTGATTGCAAGACCCGTGGCGGTGATTATTTTCGGCGGAAAATCGCCGCTTGCCGACAGAATATTTATAAGCCTTGCGGGGCTTCGCGGAGCGTCGTCGATAGTTTTCGCCATAATGGCGACGGTGAATTTTTCATCCTCCGAAAACAACATTTTCAATATGGTTTTCTGTATTTGCCTTATGTCAATGCTTATTCAGGGAACGCTTCTGCCTGCGGCTGCAAGAGGGCTGAAGCTTATCGACAACAACGCCGACGTTCTCAAAACCTTCAACGACTACAGGGAAGAGGATTCCATAACCATGATGCGGATGTTCATTCCCGAAAATCACGCGTGGGCAGGGAAAAAGCTGTCGGAAATAACACTGCCGACGGGGTCGCTGGCGGTTATGGTAAAGCGCGGAAACGAGACGATAATTCCGCGCGGCGATACGGAAATTCACGCGCAGGACAGCGTTATTTTGTCCGTGCCGCCGTATGAGAGCGACAAAACGCTTTTTCTGCGCGAGGTGTACATCACGGAAAATCACCGCTGGCGCGGCACGGAAATCCGCGAGCTTTCGCTGCCGCAGCGGCTGCTTATCGTTATGATAAAACGCGGCGGGGAGAGCATTATCCCCTCGGGCGCGACAAGGATAGAAAGCGGAGATGTCGTTGTGGTGACGGATGTAAACGGGGAAAAGGATAAATGAAAATTGCGGCATGGAATATCGAGCGGCTGAAGCACAAGCGAAAACTCGACGCGGTTTTGACCGCTGCAAACGGCGTGCAGGCGGACATTCTCGTGCTTACGGAAACGGACGGGCGGGTGCGCCCCGATTTCGGATATTGCCTTGAAACCCCGCCGCTTTTTGAAATTAAACCCGAATATTACGGCTCCACGGAAAACCGCGTTTCGATTTTCACAAATTATAAACCGGTCCGGCAGTATCCCACCTTCGACAAATACACCGCCCTTTGCGCGGAGCTTGAAACCGGGCGCGGAAATCTCTTGGTTTACGGCACAATAATCGGCGTTTTCGGCAACCGCAATCCGAATTTTTCAGCCTGCCTTTCAGCGCAAATTGAGGATATACGGCGGCTGTCCGAATTCGGAAGCGTCTGCGTTGCGGGGGACTATAATTTGTCGTTTTGCGATAATTATTATTACACAAAGCAGGGCAGAGCAGACCTGCTTAAATGCTTTTCCGAAAGCAAAATTGAATTGCTCACAAAAAGCTGCCCCGAGTGCATAGATCATATTGCCGTGTCGGAGAATTTTTTGCGCGGCGCGGCTGTAAAAATTGAGGAATGGAACGGCGATAAAGCGTTGTCCGACCACAAGGGAATTGCAGCGGAAATTGATTTCGGCTAATCGTTAGCCCTTTTCCGAAACGCCAGAAACGATATAAATAAAATTAAAAATTCAGCCAGAAGCATAAGCCCGAACGCCGTGATCATCGCGGCGAAATTTATTTTTGCGGAAAATTCAATTTCCAGATAAGACGAAATTATTCTGAAAATAAATTTTATAAAAATGCAGCTCAGAATTGCAGAAATAACAGACGCGGGAACCAG
This sequence comes from uncultured Clostridia bacterium, assembly GCA_947630655.1. Lineage (GTDB taxonomy): Bacteria > Bacillota > Clostridia > Oscillospirales > Ruminococcaceae > CAG-115. The sequence continues at coordinate 3,548 of CANRIQ010000130.1, forward strand.
CAAAATCACATTTTCCGCCGCGAACGCTCCCAGAATGTGCGTTTTTTTGCAGCCGAACGCGTCCGCCGCCGTGATAAACGGCGATTTTTCCCTGAAATAATTCATCGCGGACGTAAGCCGCGTCATCAGATAAATAAACGCTGCCGCGCCCGCCGCAAGATACATCAGATTTCCGATAAACAGCCGCAAATTCGACAGCCTTTCAATCGCTTCGCTTTCATAAACGGTTTTGATAACGCTGTATTTTTCGGAAAGAGCCTCGCAGACCTTGTCGATTTTATCAATCGAGGTGTAGGCGCAAATCCCACGGAATTTGCACTCCGGATTTACCACAAACGCGGCGACGGAGCCAAGAGTCTCGGCGTAGAATTTCATGTTGCTAAGCGCGCTTATATTCAGAAAATCCTCGGAAAAAATCCCGACAATTTTCACGTTTTCAAAGTAGGTAAATATTTTTTCATTGGTTGAAATTTCAGGGAAAAAATCGCGCAAAACAGTCGCGTTTTTATTTAAAATTTCATCGTAATTTAAAATTCGCGAATTTTTGCAAAAATTCTCGCAGATAATCATTTCATTTTCGTTTTCGGGCAATTTTCCCGCAACGAGAAATTCCTTGTATCCGAGCGCGTAAAATTCGTCAAAATACACTTTCGGAATAAGCGTTTCGGCGGTTTGCGACTGCTCGTAATCAAGATTTATGTCAAATTCTCCAATGCCGTCAATCGCGATTTTTCCGAATATAGCACCTTCCGGATAATACGGCGCGGTTTCAAGAACATCGGGCAATTCTGACACCGTGTCAGCAATATCAATTTCATTTTCATCGCATTTTATAAGCGCGACATTCCCGCTGCAACGCTGTTTTAAAACCTCGGCAATCGTACCTTTAAGCGACAGCGTAAAAATCGTTGCCGAAAACATTGCAAACCCGAAAAGCAGCAAGCAAAACACGCTTCCGAGAATTCTCAGCGGATAGCGGCGAATATTTTTAATCGCCAGATTAAACGACAATTTCATCTGTTTTTTACCTCGCTGTCCGAAAAGCACTTGATATTTATTATCAGCGAAACCGCGGAAATTGCAATACTGAAAGCAATTCCGACGGCAAAATATGCAGGATAATTTACCTTGTCAACCGTCATTTTCAGAAGCTCCCGCGCCCAGAAATCCACGAGTATATCAAGCAGCTCGCTGATTAAAAGCCCCGCCGCTCCGCCGATAATTGTCAAGGCGAAAAACACCGCTCCCATGAGGAGAAAAAGCCTGCATTTGCGAATTCCCAGCACAAGAAGATTTGTCACAAATTCCGCGCGTTTTGAAAAATACATTTTTATAAAAACGAAAATATACGCCCCGCAAACCGCGCAAAGCAGCGCGAGCACGACGTTCATCGCGGTTTTCATCGCGCGGAAGCCCTCGCAGAGTGCTAAAATTCCGTCGGTGTCGGTGAAATTTTCGGAATTTAAAAATTGCGTAATTTCAAGAAGCTGATTTTTATTTGAAATAATCAGCGTAAATTCATCGGTTTCAATTTCGGGGTCGTAAATAAAAAAGTTGTAATTCGCGCCCGAAATTGCAATAATTTCCCCGACTTCAAATTCTCCGCCGCCGATTAAAATTTTGTCGCCTTTGCGGCATTTAAGCTCGTTTGCAAGCTCGACACTCGGGTAAACAACGCCCTTTTCGAACCTCAAATCAAGCCCGAACATCGTCATTATTTTAAGCTCCCGCGGCAGAAAATTTCCCTCGTTCGCAACGCAAATTCCCCCGCGCCAGCTCGGCAGAAAAACCGAATTTTCACTCGTTTCGAGAGTTACGTTATAAGTCAGTCCGCTCTTTTGTGCGAAAATCGGAATTTCGTTTAAATATCGGCTTTCGCGGGGAATTTCTTTAACCTCCAGCGGCAGAGTTTGCCCGTCCTTAAACTGCGTAAAAAAGCCGTTGAAAACCTGGTTGCTGTAATTCGCCAAAACGCATAACACCGCCAAAATTAACGCTAAACCGAGCGCGAAATACGAAAAATAAAGCTTGTTTTTTAATAATTCCTTAAGCGATAAATTAAGGCAACACCGCACAATTACCCAATGATAATTCGGAACGAAAGCACATTCAGTAAATGTATATATCAACCCT
>CANRIQ010000131.1 GCA_947630655.1 uncultured Clostridia bacterium
GATAAAATTGACGATGAGCTTACGGCGCGTATGGAAGAAATGGGTATGACGCTTGATGAAACGATAATTTTAGCGTCGCTTATCCAGCGCGAGGGTACAAACGAGGACAATATGTCAAAAGTGTCGTCGGTGTTCCACAACAGAATGAACGACCCCGAGAATTACCCTCTGCTTCAGTCCGATACGACCGACACCTATATCGAGCAATGCATCAAACCGAAAATTACCGCTTCCAACAAGGATAAAATGCAGGCGATAATCGAGGCTTACGACACCTATAACTGCGAGGGACTGCCCGCGGGAGCTATCTGCAACCCGGGACTTGAGGCAATAAACGCGGCTCTTTATCCTGCGCAGACGGATTACAAATACTTCCTTGTGGACAGAGAGGGCGTTTTCTGGTACGCTCAGACGCTTGCCCAGCACGAGGCGAATATCGAAGACGCTGCGCTTCACGACGGTTCGGGAGGATAACGACTTGAACAGAAAAGCAGAGCTTCTTTCCCCCGCGGGAGACGAGGAAAGCCTGCGGTGCGCGCTGGATTTCGGCGCGGACGCGGTGTATCTTGCGGGAAAAACGTTCGGAATGCGCGCGGGAGCGAAGAATTTCGACGAGGAGGGCTTGTTTAACGCGGTAAAGACTGCGCATGAAAAAGGCGCGAAGGTCTATATCGCCTGCAACATCGTCCCCTCGAATGATGAAATAGAGCAGTTTCCGAAATTTATCTCCATGGCAAACGAAGCGGGCGTTGACGCGGTTATCGCGGCGGATATAGGGATAATTTCTCTTGTGAGGGAATACGCTCCGGGGCTTGCGGTTCACGCGTCAACCCAGACGGGCGTTGTGAATTACAAAACCGCTCTGGAGCTGTATAAAATGGGGGTCACGCGCGTGGTTCTGGCGCGGGAGGTAGACCTTGAAAACATACGGAAAATTCGGGAGAAAATTCCCGAGGATATGGAAATCGAGGTTTTTGTTCACGGGGCAATGTGCGTGAGCTTTTCGGGAAGGTGCTTAATTTCCGAATATCTCACGGGCAGAAACGCAAATCACGGCGAATGCGCCCAGCCGTGCAGGTGGAATTACTTTCTTATGGAGGAAAAGCGTCCCGGGGAGTTTTACAAGGTTTTTGAGGACGACAGTGGTTCTTATATACTCAATGCGCGGGATATGTGCATGATAGAGCACCTTGACGATCTGCTTGACGCGGGCGTTTACAGCCTTAAAATCGAGGGCAGGGCAAAATCCGCGTATTATTCCGCTCTTACCACAAACGCCTACAGAACTGCGCTGGACTATGTTTTAAAGGGCGAAAAGCCCCCCGCGTGGGTAATTGACGAGGTGAATAAGATAAGCCACCGACCGTACTGCACGGGCTTTTTCTACGGCAGTCCGCGCGACGGAAGCGGTTCTCAGAACCCCGCCGTACTCACAAACGGCGGGCAGTATTTAGCCGACAGCGGTTATATCCGCGATTATGACTTCGTGGCGGTTGCGGATAAGTGCGAAAACGGGGTAATGCAGCTTACGGTGCGGAATTTCTTCACGCTTTCGGACGAGCTTGAAATTCTCGCGCCGAAAAGTGAACCGATAAGGTTCGCGCCTACGCTTATGTTTAACGAAAACGGCGAGCAGATTGACACTGCGCGCCACGCTATGAGCAAAATTACGATTAAAACGGATATTGAAGTTCCCGAACGTTCTCTTGTAAGAAAACGTTTGTAAGCTTCAATACAACTTTTGGGAGGTCGTCATGCCGTACAAATTCAGGGACGCTTCGCTTTCGTTTGACGAACGTGTGAAGGCATTGCTTGAAGAGCTTACTCTTGATGAAAAATTGCTGCTTGTGACCTATAGACAAAGGGAAATCCCGCGTCTTGGGATCAAGGCTGTGAAAATCGGCAGCGAGGCGGCAAGGGGTCTGGTTTGCAGAAGCGATCCGCGCGATGAAAACAGGTTCGGGACGGCTCCGACGACCGTTTTCCCCGAGCCGTTCGGGCTGGCGGCGACCTTCGACCCCGAAATTATGCTTGCTATGGGCGATATTACGGGCAAGGAAGCGAGAATTTACAACAGGCAGGACAAATCGTCGCTGTTTTTGTGGGCTCCGACGGTGGATTTGGAGCGCGACCCCCGCTGGGGCAGAACCGAGGAGGGTTACGGTGAAGACCCGCTTCTGACGGGCGAAATGGCGGCGGCGTTTACGGCGGGAATGCACGGCGGAGACGGAAAATATTCGCGGGTTATTCCGACGCTTAAGCACTTTTACGCGAATAATCACGAGGACGACAGAACCGCGGACAACGCGACAATTCCCGCAGTCCTTAAGCGGGATTATTATCTGAAGTCCTTTGAACGCGCCGTAAAATTTGGCGGCGCAAAATGCCTGATGTCTTCATATAACGAAATAAACGGGGTTGAGGCGATGCTAAATCCCGAGCTTTCGGAGATTTGCAAAAAGGAATGGGGACTGGTTTTCTCGGTTACCGACGCATGGGATTTTGTGGAAAATGTTACCCGCCACAGAAACGACAGTTGTCACGCGGAAACGCTTTCCCGCGTATACAAAAACGGCGGCGCGGATATTATAACGGATGAACAGGACGTTGTTGAAGCGGCGGCAAGAGAAGCGTTGGAGAAGGGCTTGATTTCCGAAAAGGATATTGATAACGCGCTTTTCGGTGTGCTTAAGGCGAGATTTATGCTCGGCGAATTCGACAGCGACTGCCCGTACAGCAATATCCCCGACAGCGAGCTTTGCACGGCTCAAAGCTACGCCGTAACGCTTCGCGCGGCGGAGGAGTCGCTTATTCTTCTGAGGAACAGAAAATCGGTTTTGCCGTTCAACAAAAACGAGCGCGTTTCAATCATCGGAATTCACGCGGATATGAATTTTTTGGACTGGTACACAGGCACTTCTGAGAAAAATCCGACAATTCTCGACGCTATCGTAGCCCTTGTCGGCAGGGAAAACGTTTCCTACGAGTCGGGGAACGATGTAATTGCATTAAGAAACGCCGCAACGGGCTTTTATTTCGAGGTTAAGGACGATGGGAAGTTAGTTTGCGACGCTCCGCTTATCAACGAGAGGTGTCTTCTGGAGCTTTTCGAGTGGGGCGGCGGAGAGGTTTCGATAAAATCGCGGTATAACGGGAAATTCCTGCGCGAGGACGGAACATTAAGCTGCTGTTCGGACTCGGTTTACGGGTGGTTTATAAAGGAGAAATTCACGCTTTTGCGGGACGGCAGGCGGTGCGTTATGAAAAACTGCCGCGGGAAGCTCCTTAAAATCACCGAAAACGGCGATATTACCGTCTGCGACAACCAAAAAGCCCGCGCAAATTCGTTTTTCAACATAGAGGTTTTCTCTTCCGGAATTGACAGGGTCCGGCGCGCGGCAACTGAAACGCATAATACCGTTGTTTTCTGCGGAAATAATCCGCTTGTCGGGGCAAGGGAGATGATTGACAGAAAAACTCTCGATCTTCCCGGGCATCAGCAGCTTATTGCAGATACGGTTCTCGGACTCAACGAAAACGCGGTGTTGTTTCTGGTTTCGGGGTATCCTTACGCCGTTGGAGCGGAATTTCCGACGGTTATGCATTCCGCGCACAACGGTCCCGCTATGGGAACGGCTGTGGCAAAGGCTCTTTTCGGGGATATTTCTCCCGCGGGAAGATGCCCTATGACATGGTACAGCTCCGAAAACGAGCTTTGCAGCATCAAGGACTACAACATCATTTCCACCGAAAGTACATATCGTTACTACAAGGGCGAGGCTCTTTTCCCGTTCGGCTACGGGCTTAGTTATACAACCTTCCGTTACAGCGCACCGCGCCTTAATAAAACCTCGTTTTCCGAGGGAGAACGCGTTGAAATAACCGTTGAAGTAAGCAATATAGGAACGTTTGACTCAGACGAGGTAGTCCAGATATACGTTGCCGCGCCGAGATTTTCAAGCGCGGTTCCGAAAAAGGAGCTTCGGGCGTTTAAAAGAGTGCATATCAAAGGCGGGGAAAGCGAGGTTGTCAACCTGTCCTTTGATGTTGACGAGCTTAAAATGTGGGATATCAACCAAAATAAATACACGCTTTTCGGCGGAGTATACGAGATACAGGCGGGCGCGTCCTCGGAGGACATTTTCAGAACCTGCGAGATAAAAATTGACGGCGCGGAATACCGCGGGCTTGACGTGAAAAATCACGTTCCCGCGGCGGCTTCGTGGGAGTATTGCGGTATGGAGCTTCGCACCGACAAATCGCTTTGCGAATACGGTTTTTTCAAAAAATACGGCGGCAGCGTGACCTTTGAAAATTGCTGTCTGAACGGCGAAAACAAGCTTGAAATAATCGCCTCAAATCCCGCAACAAAGTCGAAAATCACGGTTGTCGACGCGCAAAACGGTAGGGTTCTCGCCGAAGCTGAAATTCCGCAGGCGGGCGCGCTTAATAACTTCTCGGCGGTGGTTGTCGATTTTGAACAGCTTTTCGGGCTGTACAACCTGAAGTTTCAGGTAAGCGATGTTATGTCCTTCAGGTCATTCAGAATTTTCAAGGGGTGAGAATATGGACAATTCGGATATTTTCCCGCATATTGACCACACATTGCTTAAACCCACTGCTACTTCGGAGCAGATTAAACAGCTTTGCAAGGAAGCCGTTTTTTACCACACGGCAAGCGTTTGTATTCCCGAAAGCTTTGTTTCGTTTGCACGGGAGAATTTCCCGAACCTCAACATCTGCACTGTGATAGGCTTTCCGCTCGGATATTCAACGATCGCTGTCAAGTGCTTCGAGGCTGGGGAAGCTATTCAAAACGGCGCAGACGAGATTGATATGGTGATAAATCTGGGGCTTGCAAAGGAGGGGAAATTCTCCGAAATAACAAGGGAGATTTCCGAAGTGAAAGCGGTGTGCGGGGACAAGATACTAAAAGTGATAATCGAGACCTGCTTTTTGACGGACGAGGAAAAAACCGCGCTTTGCAGGTGTGTGACCGACGGAGGCGCGGATTACATCAAGACCTCCACGGGCTTTGGAACGGAGGGCGCGAAAATCGAGGATATTCGGCTTTTTAAACAGCATATCGGCTCTGATGTGAAAATAAAAGCGGCGGGCGGTATCCGAACCCGTGAGCAGATTGAGGAATTTCTGCGCGAGGGCTGCGAGAGGATAGGCACAAGCTCGGCGGTAAAACTGCTTGCAAAGGAGAGTTAGTATGAAACGCGTTTTTTTGATTGTGCTTGACAGCTTTGGCGTCGGTGAAATGCCCGACGCGGGGGATTTCGGCGACAAAGGAGCAAATACGCTGCGTTCCTGCTTCGATACGGGAATTCTGAACGTTCCGAATATGCGGCGGCTGGGGCTGTTCAACATCGACGGGGTTTCGTCGGGCGAGAAAACAAACGCTCCCGAGGGCGCGTTTTTGCGTATTAGCGAGCGTTCCAAGGGAAAAGATACTACTACGGGGCACTGGGAGATTGCAGGGTGCGTTTCGGAGAAGGCGTTTCCGACGTTCCCGAACGGTTTTCCGCCCGAAATTATCGAACAATTTGAAAAGGCAACGGGCAGAAGGGTTCTCTGCAACAAGCCGTATTCGGGAACGCAGGTAATCGCGGATTACGGCAGGGAGCATATGGAAACGGG
>CANRIQ010000132.1 GCA_947630655.1 uncultured Clostridia bacterium
CGAAAATCTCAAATTCGTTTGATTACGAGGAAGACGTTGACAGCTATATAGACTTCCAGGAGGATGTTCTCACTTATCTTGAGGATAAATGGAGCAATTCCGCGCTTATCGATGCAATGTCCGGCGACAGCGAAGTCTCCGTTGTTGACGAGATGAGAACCGAGCTTAACCGCATGAACCGCGACAGACTGCTTGTAAAGAACTATAAGGATTACGACGAGGACACGGTTTATGAAGCAAGAAGCTTTGCAAGCGATATCTACAACAACTACTGCTCTTACTACCTTACCATTCTCGATATAACCAAAAAGGGCGAATTTGTCATCAAGGGCTATTTCGACAGCAACGGCAGCTTTAAAATCCTTGATGATGCGGGCGAAGCCGACGCTGCAGAAATTATTGAAGAAAATCTCTCGTCCTACAACAGCTGCAAAAACGCGTATGTCGAGTTTGTTATGTGGCGTGGCAGAGGACCGCTTTGCGGCGTTTCGGTAACCATGACGGACGACAGCTCGAATATCCCCGATAATCTCCCGAATGCGTACAATTTCCTTGATAAAGAGTACAACTTCGGCTCGGACGAGGACGTGGGATATATCGGCGCGTTCGTAGTCGGCACTTATCCGAGTCTTTCAAACGGCGAGGGCGGCGAAACTGCCGAGAAGGACAAGCAGACCGCCGAGACCGTTAAGAACTTCAACGATTACGCTGAAAAGGCATACACCACGTTCGGAAAATTCATGAGCGACAACGGCATTACCTTCAGTGATGATTCTTACAGTTATATTTATTTCAACGTTTCAAACAAGGATTGGAACTATTACACAGACACCTACCAACCCTTTGACGGAGATATTGATTCAAGCGACCTGTGCGACGCCATGAAAGCCGCAATCCCCGATTTTGATAACGGTTACATCTACATTTATTACAACAATAAAAAGATAGTGGGGGCAAGCGTTTGCGACCATTATTATGGGTTCTACGACAGCGTGTTTGCATACGGGTATGTGCCGAAGTGGGGCTATATGGAGGGCGTTACGACACACGGCTATGTCATGGGCGTTTATCCCCAGCTCCCCGAGATTACAAACACGCTTTCCGACAGCGTAATTTCGGACCTCACAGGCAAATGGAAGCCGAGAAACGGTTCGGGAAGCTCGTATACATTTACCAAGGATATGTTATCCAATTTGGAGTCCGTTCATTATAACATTGGCGGGGGATTGTTGATTGTATTGAGCGACGGTACCACAATTGCGTATAGAAATGGTGATGATTCTATCATCATAAACGTCAGCACCTACTATAAGGACTGATTTCCCCAGACAGCGAAACTACAAAACCGCTCTGCGAAAAGCAGGGCGGTTTTTTTGTAATATTAAACAAGCGTTGTCGAATATACTGAAAAGCAGGCTTTATTTTGTCGAATTTTCCGCACCTCGGGGAAGCCTGAAATCCGTTTCGTAAGCCTCTCGGTAGATAACCTCGGCGCACAGGTAAAATTCCCCGTCCGACAGCCTCTCGGGATAGCTTAACAGCATAAGCCGAAGCGGTTTTCCGTCCTTTCCGAAGGGCGGCTGGTAATATTCGCCGTTATTTTCAAAAAATCCCAGCCGCTTGTAAAATTCTATCCTCCTCCGCGCGGTTTCGGAGGTTTTTGCGGGTTCAACCTCGAGAATTACAGGAAAATTCCCCGTTTTCGAGAGCAATTCTTTTAAAGCGGCTGTCCCGAGTCCCTTTTTGCGGAATTCGCTTGCTATAGCGAAATGCTCGATAAAAATAAGCCTTGACAGCACCCGAAAATTTATAAATCCGCGAATTTCGCCGTTTTCGGAAATTACCGCCGACCGAAACGAGCTTTTTTTGAGCTCCGCAAAATGCTCCGAAAAACCCCGCCGTTCGGTCTCGGGGAACGAGTATTCGAGTATTGCGAAAACGCGCTTGAATACCTCAAGCGGCATTTGGTTTTCGGGACTGTATATTGTGATTTCCATAATTTTCCTTTCAACAACTCCGAAAAGAGGTAATTATATATGCTTTTGCTGTTAAAATTGGCGTTGGAGAACCTGCTGTTTTTCGGGCTTCACTTCGATGGGAAGAATATGTTCCCAAAACAGCTCTCCGCGAAGGACGAGCGTGAGTGCATAAACACCATTGCCGAAAATTCCTCCCCCGAAGCGGTAAAAAAAGCCCGCGACAAGCTGATAGTTCACAATCTGCGGCTTGTGGCGTATATCGTAAAGAAAAATTTCCCCGATGCAAAAGACCCCGACGATTTGGTTTCAATAGGTACGATAGGGCTTATCCGCGCCGCCGAAACGTTCGATTACCGAAAAGGCAACCAGTTCAGCACCTACGCGTCAAAATGCATTGATAATCAGATAAAAATGCACTTTCGCAAAATAAAGCACCAGATGACCGAGGTTTACCTCGGCGACCCGATAGAAAGCGATTCCGAAGGCAACACGCTTACCATAGCGGACATCTTCAACAGCGGCGTGAACGTTGAAAACGACGTTGAGCTTAAGATAAATTCCGAAAAGCTGTATCGGTATATCCGCGAGGAGCTGACTGACCGCGAGCGCGAGATAATTTGCAGGCGTTACGGCGTGCCGGATTTAAACGGCGCGGTCTGCAAGCCGCAGACCCAGCGCGAGATAGCGCAGAGCATGGGGATTTCGCGCTCGTACATTTCGCGCATTGAAAAGCATGCACTTGAAAAATTGAAGTCGAGATTTGAGAATGAGTAATGACTATATTATACCAATTTTTCACGGCTTTGTCAAGAAATCACCGCTGCCCGATTTTTCGAGCAGTTTTTTTTGTCTACAATTAGAAGTAATTTTACATAATAATTTTCAAATTTCCTTGACTTTTTTAGTTAAATATGATAAGATGTAAATGGAGAAAAATTTTTTTGGCGAAAGGGTGGGTTATATGAAATACAAGCTTCTTGTAAACGGCAGCAATTTAAGCATGGTCAAGGAATTTCTGGGGAATATGAAGGACAGCTTTGACTGTTTAAGCACTCTGGACGACCTTGCCGATCTCGAAAAGCATTGTCAGCTTTTTCAGCCGAACGGCATTTTGTTCTTTGTCGACAGGCTGTACAGCGGTTTTATCGACACCGTTTCGGATTTCAGGGCGAACCCCGAATACAAACACACGGCGATTATTTTTGTCACGAAGGACGATGTTGTGCGGGAGCTTGAGAGCCAGGGCAACAAAAGCCTTGTCGACCTCATTCTTCTGCGCCCGATTTCGAGCGACAACGTCATTTTGCGGGTTATGAGCTTTCTTGATAAGCGTCCGAGAAGGGTTTCCTACGATTATTATGACGATCCGCAGAATTTCCCGCCTCCTCCCGTTCAGTCTGCCCAATCTGCTCAATCTGCCCAGCCTGCGCCGCCCGTGCAGCCTGCTCAGCCCGCTCCCGCCGCACCCGTTCAGACTCCTCCGCCCGCGCCTGCTTCCGCACCTGCGGCGAAAAAGCAGATACTGGTTGTCGACGACGACAGAAACGTGCTTAAAATGCTGAAAACCGCTCTCGAGCAGAAATACGAGGTCACCTCCACGCTTAACGGGCTTATCGTGGAGAAAATTCTCGCCACAAAGAAGATAGATCTTATCGTGCTGGATTACGAGATGCCGATTATGACGGGCGCGGAGGTGTTCAGGAAGATAAAAGCCAACAAGGATTACGCGAAAATTCCCGTCTGCTTTTTAACGGGAGTTACCGAGCGCAAAAAGGTCGAGGAAATAATGCTCCTTCGCCCCGACAGCTATCTTGTAAAGCCGCTTGATCTCGAGCTGCTTTGTACCGCTATTGAGAATTTGATTTAAGGTGGTTTTAAATATGCCCGAAGAAAGAAAACCCATCGGCGGCGAAGAGGAGCTTCACCTGACCGATTTAATAGACGTTGATATACTCCAGCAGATACAGGACGCTTTCTCGAATATGACGGGGATGGCGGCTCTTACCACCGACGCGGACGGAAATCCCGTCACGCGGGGGAGCAATTTCACGGAATTTTGCATGGATTACACGAGGAAGTCAAAGCTCGGGTGCGAACGCTGCGAGCAGTGCGATAAGCACGGCGCGGAGATAACCCTCGAAAGCGGGCGCGCGTGTACATATTATTGCCATGCGGGACTGGTGGATTTTGCCGCTCCGATTATGGCGAACGGCGTTATGGTGGGAAGCTTTATCGGCGGGCAAATTCTGACCTGCGAGCCCATGCTTGACAAATTTGAGCGCATTGCAAAAGAGCTTGATATCGACCCCGAGGCGTATAAAGAGGCAGCGAAAAAGGTTCGTATCACCGATATTGAAAGCATTGACAAGGCGGCGCAGTCGCTGTTTACAATTGCAAATACGCTCTCCAATATCGCATATAAAAGCTATTGCCTTTATCAGAGCAATATCGAGATTGAAAAAGCGTCCAACATGAAAAGCGATTTTCTGGCTAATATGAGCCATGAAATCCGCACCCCCATGAACGCAATTCTCGGTATGGTGGATCTTGCTCTGCGCGAGGATATGTCTCCCGCGGCGAGGGATTTTATAAAGCAGATAAAGATTTCGGGTAAAAATCTGCTGGTCATTATAAACGATATTCTCGATTTTTCCAAAATCGAAGCCGGAAAGCTCGATATTATCGAGGCGGATTACGAGCCGCTTTCGGTTATAAACGACGTTGCGGGCATTGTAAACAGCAGAATTGGCGGCAAGCCCATTGAGTTTACGATGGATATTTCCACAAATCTTCCGAAAAAGCTTTACGGCGATAATTACAGGGTTCATCAGATTTTGATAAATCTGCTTAACAACGCGGTTAAATTCACGAAAAAGGGCGAGGTTCACCTGTCGGTAGACTGCAAGACCGACGAAAACAACCCCGAATATGCGATAATAACAACGGCGATTTCCGATACAGGCATCGGCATAAAGAAGGAGGATATGAGCAAGCTTTTCAACTCGTTCCAGCAGGTTGACAGCAAGCGCAACCGCAATATTGAGGGCACGGGTCTGGGGCTTGCGATTTCCCAGCAGCTTTTAAGCCTTATGAACGGCACAATTTCCGTTGAAAGCGAGTATGAAAAGGGCACGACGTTCACGTTCGTTCTGCCGCAGAGGATAGTCGATAAATCCGACAGCATTCCTCCGCTTGACGAGCCAAAACAGGCGGCTGTTCTGGTGGAAAACGAGTATGTCAAAAAACAACTTTATAAGGATCTTGCGGCGATAAACGTAGTTGACACGCCTATTGAGGTGATAAAAGAGGCGAGCGATATTACGCCCGATTTCGTCATCGTCGAGGAGAAATATTTAAACGACAGGCTGTTTGATTTTCTGCGCGGACATTCCGATATAACCTGCATTGCGATAGTGGGTTACACCTACCGCAACACCGCGCCCGATATTCCGAATATAAAAATTCTCCGAAAGCCCGTTTATTCGCTCAGTCTTTGCAACGCCATGGGATTTATAGACCTGCGGCTTGACGCTGACAATACCGAAGAAGAGGTATTTACGTTTACCGCTCCGATGGCGAATATTCTTATTGTTGACGATAATTCGGTTAATCTCACGGTAGCGAAGGGGCTTTTAGAGCCGCTTAAAATGCAGATTGACACC
>CANRIQ010000133.1 GCA_947630655.1 uncultured Clostridia bacterium
AACGATATCTGATATCTTTATAGTCAGTAAATCTTGTCAGTTTTCCCGTAACCTCAACGGCTTTAAGCTTCTCGCCGTTTTCGAGCTTCGGCAGCGCGCCGCCCTGCTCGTCGGCGTCTTTTTGCTCCTCGTAGAGCTTTGTAAACCCGTCAAATCTCACGGAATAGCCGTTCGCCTTAAACAGGCAGTTATTCGCGGTTATTTCCGCAGAAACGGTATCCATAACCGCGTTTGCCATCTGGCTTGCCATAAAACGCTCCCAGATAAGCTTATAAAGCTTGAACTGATCGGACGTAAGCGACTTTTTAACCATCGCGGGAGTAAGCTCGACATTCGTCGGACGAATAGCCTCGTGCGCGTCCTGAGCGTTGTTTTTGGAACGGTAGGTGCGCGGCTTTTCGGGGAGATACTCCTTGCCGTAAACGTTCTTTATCATCTCGGCGGCGGCGGTTTTCGCCTCGTCGGAAATTCTCAAACTGTCGGTTCGCATATAGGTGATAAGTCCCACCGCGCCCATATCCTCAACGTCAACGCCCTCGTAAAGCTCCTGCGCAGCCTTCATGGTGCGTCTTGCCTGAAAGGACAGCCTGCGCGAAGCCTCCTGCTGCAACGTGGACGTTGTAAACGGCGGCGCAGGCTGCTTTTTACGCTGTGATTTTTTAAGGCTTGTCACAACAAACTCCGCACCCTTAAGCTCCTCAAGCACCTTGTCCGTCTGCTCCTTATTTTCGAGCGAAGCCTTTTCCCCGCCTATCTCAACAAGCTTTGCGGGAAACGTCTTTTTCGACGACGGCGCGGACAATTTTGCGTCAATGCTCCAATATTCCGTTGTCTTGAAAGCCTTGATTTCCTCCTCGCGGTCAACGATAATCCTCACCGCGACAGACTGCACGCGCCCCGCCGAAAGTCCCCTGCGGACTTTCTTCCACAAAAACGGCGACAGCTTATACCCCACAATTCTGTCAAGAATTCTGCGGGTCTGCTGGGCGTTTACGATGTCGTTGTCGATGGTGCGCGGATGGCTCATGCCGTACTGCACGCCCGTTTTTGTAATCTCATTGAACGTCACGCGGACCTTTGCATTCTCATCGATATTCAGCAGATGCGACAGATGCCACGCAATAGCCTCTCCCTCGCGGTCGGGGTCGGTTGCGAGATAGACAATATCGCTTTCCTTAGCGCGTTTTTTAAGCTCCTTGATTATGTCCGACTTGTCCTTCATATTGACATACTGAGGCTGGAAATTATTATCCACATCAACGCCGAGCTTTGACTTCGGCAAATCGATAATATGCCCCGTGGACGCCACAACCTCATACCCCGCGCCCAGATATTTCTTAACTGTTTTCGCCTTGGACGGCGACTCCAGAATAACTAACTTAGACAAAACTACCTTCTCCTCTTTAGTTCTTATCGGAAATTTCCCACAAAATCACTGCCGCGGCAGCCGCGGCGTTAAGGCTTTCCGCGCCCCTTATGGGAATGTAGAGTTTTTTATCGCAGATTTCCGCAATTTCGCGCGACACGCCCGCGCCCTCGTTGCCTATAACAACTGCGGTTTTTTCGGGAAACCGTACTTCGCCCAGACGCACTGCGTTTTTATCGAGCATTGCGGCGTAAATCTCAAACCCCTGCCCGTGAAGCCGTTCTCCGAGATTTTCAACATGAGCGACAACCGACGGCATTCTGAAAACGCTCCCCATAGAAGCCCTCAATGTCTTCGGGGAAAATCTGTCAGCGCACGCGTTTACAAAAATCACCCCGTCAAAGCCGAGCGCCTCGGCGGTGCGGATTATCGTCCCGACGTTTCCGGGGTCGCTCACGCCGTCAAGCAAAACGAGCCGCCGCGCGTTTTCGGGGATTTCCGCGCCGAAACGCTCCGCCGCCGCAAAAAGCCCCTGCGGCGTTTTCGTATCGGAAATATATTCGGAAAGCTCCTCGGTTATTACAGCGGAGAAATTTGCCTTCGCCTGCGCCAGCCTTACGGTTTCGGGATACTTTTCAGCCGCCCTTTCGGTGTACAGAAAATACTCGATTGCCGAGCAATCGCCGCAACCAGCCAATTCCCTGCACAAATGATCGCCCTCGACTGCAAACATATCCTGACTGCGGCGGTACTCCGCGCTTTTCAAAAGCTCCCGCACAACGCGGACATTGTAATTCCTGCGCGAGGAAATTATCTCCAAAAAAACACCCCCGACCCCCGCCGGAGAGCTTGCTTACAAAGCCGCAAATGCCGAAAACGCCGAAATTCGCGGGCTTTGTAAACAAACCCTACAATAGCGAAAATCTCACGCCCCGCATAACAAGGCGTGAGAAAATTTCATCAAAGTGCAGCCTTCGCCTTCTCGGTAAGAGCGGTAAAGCCTGCCGCGTCGTTTATCGCGATCTCGGACAGCATCTTTCTGTTCAGAGTAATATCAGCCTTCTTCAGACCGTTCATAAAGGTGGAATAATTCATCCCGTTAGCCTTGCAAGCCGCCGAAATTCTCGTAATCCACAATCTTCTGAAATCTCTCTTTTTAAGCCTTCTGCCGACATATGCGTACTGACCCGACTTCATTACCGCTTCCTTCGCGGTCTTGAACAGTCTGCTTTTGCCGCCCCAATAGCCCTTTGCGAGCTTTAAGGTCTTATTTCTTCTCTTGCGTGTAGCAAGCGCACCCTTTATTCTTGCCATTTTTCTTTCCTCCTATCTTTCTGCGCAGTTTCGATTATTTGTAGGGAATAAGGCTCTTTACCTGAGCCACATTGGTCACGTCCGCATACGCGCCCTGACGCAGACCTCTTTTGCGCTTGGTGGACTTTTTGGTAAGTATGTGACGCTTGCCGCAATGCTGCATCTTCACCTTGCCGCTTCCCGTAAGCTTAAAACGCTTTTTAGCCCCGCTGTGTGTTTTGATCTTAGGCATTTCTTTTTCCTCCTTAATCTATCCGGATTATTTCTTAGGACTTAACACGACCGCATAATTCCTGCCCTCAAGCTTCGAGGGCTTATCGGAACTTCCGTACTCCGAAACCGCGACGCAGAACCTCTTCATCAATTCCTCGCCGAGATTGACGTGCGTAAGCTCGCGATTTCTGCGAAAACGCACCGTGACCTTCACCTTGTCGCCGCCCTGCAAGAACTTTATCGCGTTTTTCACCTTGATATTGAAATCGTTGGTGTCAATGTTTAAGGACATCTTTATCTCCTTAACATCAGCGGTTTTCTGGTTCTTTTTGGCTTCCTTCTCCCGCTTGGTCTGCTCGAAACGATACTTGCCGTAATCCATTATGCGGCATACCGGAGGATTTGCCGTCGGGGAAATCATCACCAGATCAAGATCCGCCTCAACCGCCTTCTGAAACGCCTCAGCCGAAGACATAATGCCGAGCTGCGTCCCGTCGCTTGTGATTACTCTGACTTCCTTTTCGTGAATATCCTCATTGATGAGCTGTTCTTTCGTGCCGATTTTAAAGCACCGCCTTTCCGTATTCGGTCTTCTTAAGAAACAAATTAAGCGCGAGAACACATCCCGCGCTTAACATAACTATCCCGAAAAAGATATTCATATTAAACTACCGCGCCAGACAGCCCGCGGCAAGCCCTTCGGATCAAAGCCCCAAAAAGCCGCCCCGCGTCGGCGGGTGAGAGTGTGAACTCTGCTTTACTGTAATATTATACAACATCTTTTTTTATTTGTCAAGGGGTTTTTGAAAAAAATTTTACCCGACATTAAACGCCGACATTTGCGGATAAAACGCGGAGCTTCCGAGCTCCTCCTCGATTGCGAGCAGGCGGTTATACTTTTCGACGCGCTCCGAGCGCGAGGGCGCGCCCGTCTTTATCTGGCGGGTGTTCATGCCGACGGCAAGATCCGCTATAAGCGTGTCGGCGGTTTCACCCGAGCGGTGAGACGAAATGGCGGTGTAATGCGCTTTATGAGCGGTTTTTATCGCCTCCAGCGTTTCGGAAAGCGTTCCTATCTGGTTAGGCTTTATCAATACGGAATTCGCACAGCAAAGCGAAATTCCCTTATTTATGCGCTCGGTGTTGGTTACAAAAAGATCGTCGCCCACAAGCTGAATTTTCCCCGAAAGCCGCTCGGAAAGCTGTTTCCAGCCGTCCCAGTCCTCCTCGGCAAGACCGTCCTCTATGGAGATTATCGGGTATTTTTCCGACAGCTTTTCCCAGTGGGAAATAAGCTCCTCGGACGTAAATTTCTGACCCGATTTCGGGAGAACATACCCGCTGTCGGTTTTCCACTCGGAGGAAGCCGCGTCAAGGGCTATTCGGAAGTCATTTCCGGGCTTGTAACCCGCTTTTTCAACAGCCTCCAGAATAACGGAAATTGCTGCCTCATCGCTGTCAAGATTTGGCGCGAAGCCGCCCTCGTCGCCGACGGCAGTCGAAAGTCCGCGGGACTTTAAAATCTCCGCCAGTGCGTGGAAAACCTCGCTGCACTGCCGCAATGCCTCACGGAAGCTTGCCGCGCCGACGGGCATTATCATAAATTCCTGAACGTCGATATTATTTGCGGCATGTGCGCCGCCGTTTAAGATGTTCATCATCGGCACGGGGAGCGTGTTTGCGGCGACCCCTCCGAGAAAGCGGTAAAGCGGCAGCTCCAGAGCCGAAGCGGCGGCGCGTGCGGCGGCGATTGACACCGCGAGAATTGCATTCGCGCCGAGCTTTGATTTATCCGAAGTGCCGTCCGCCGCCTTCATCGCCGCGTCCACCGCGTAAATGTCCCGCGCGTCAAGCCCGCGGACCGCATTTTGAAGCGCGTCGGAGATGTTTTTCACGGCGTTTTGCGTGCCCTTGCCGCCGTACCGTGAAAAATCCCCGTCCCGCAGCTCGTGAGCCTCGAATTTGCCTGTTGACGCGCCGCTCGGGACGTTCGCAGAGCCGCTTGTGCCGTCCGCGAGGGTCACCACCGCCCGCACCGTGGGATTTCCGCGCGAATCGAGAATTTCCCCGCCGGTTACCTTTTCAATTTCAGTAAAATACATACCGTTCCTCCTTGGAAATTTTGCGTTATTATGCGCATTTTTGGGAGGAATTATGCAAGAAATTGCGCGAAAAGAGCCGCAGCTTTTGCGGCTCTGAAATTTATCTGCGGATTGCGCCGAGCTTTTCGGACAAAGCGGAGACAATCTTGTCGGTCTCGGCGTCCGCCAGCTCGTCGGTAACATCGGCTGTGTTATCCGAATAGGTAATCGTAAACGTCAGGCTCTTCTTGCCGAAGCCGAGCTTCTCGCTCTCGAAGCTGTCGATAAGGCGAATATCCGACGCGAGAGAGCTTGCCGCGCGCGCAGCGTCCTCGATTTCCACGCAGAGCGTTTTCTTGCTTACGATAAGCGAAATATCGCGCTTTGCACGAGCATACCCGCTGTCGGGGGTGTATTTTATCTCTTTCTTGAACATTCCCGAAAGCGCGGTGTAATCAAGCTCCGCGAGGAAAATAGAAAGATCGGTTTTTTTGCCCTCGTCGATGTTTATCGACTCGATTATCTCATACCGCAGTTTGCCGAGCGTGCCGATTTTCACGCCCTCGCAGAAGATGTCCGCGCAAAGTCCCGGGTGCAGGTACGGACGATCTCCGCGCTCGAAGCGGAAAGCAAGCCCGTTTGCCGCGGCA
>CANRIQ010000134.1 GCA_947630655.1 uncultured Clostridia bacterium
GTGTTGATTGTCCCGCTTTCAAAGCGGTCGGGACTGAAATCGGGCTGTGTGAGGCTTTCGGACGCGCTGCCTGTGCCGCCTTCGATAATGGTGTTTAAAGGGTATTTGCCGTCGGTTATAAGAAGCCCCGTGCCCATCGGACCGTACAGCCCCTTGTGCCCCGCGCAGCAGATTATATTCGCTAAGCTCAGGTCTAAGGGCAGCATTCCCGCGCCCTGAGCCGCGTCCACGATAAAGCAGACGTTACGTCGTTTGCAAATCTCGAACAGCTCCTGCAAGGGCGTGCGAAGCCCCAGAACGTTGCTTGCGGCGCAGCACACAACCGCTGTAGTGCCGGATTTTATGGCGCGCTCGGCGTTTGAGAGCGTCTGCTCGAAGTTTTCCGAGGTCTCAAACATGGAAATTCTGCCGTTGTTTGCTTTTACAGCAGCGTAAACGGGGCGGATTGCCGCGTTGTGCTCCATATCGCTTGTAACAAAATGACAGCCCCCGTGCGCCAGACCCTTTACGGCGAAATTCAGCGCGTGGGTGCAGTTTAACGTGAAAACCGTATTTTCAACCTCCGCGCCGAAAAGCTCGGCGCATTCGGCTCTTGCGGAATACACCGCGGCGGCGGAATTTTGTGAAAAAGCGTGTCCCGAGCGTCCGGGGTTTGCGCCGTAAACGCTCATCGCCTGCCGCCATTTTCTGTAAACCGCGTCGGGCTTGGGATAGCTCGTCGCGGCGTTGTCAAGATAGACCACAGTTTATCCCGACCGCTCCAAGCAGAGCGCAAACCTCCGCTTTTTGCGCGCGGCTGTCGGTTATTTTAAGCACAAATCCGCAGCCTCCCCTGCCCGTTCTGCGCTCTATTATGCATCTTATTCCGTGCTTTTGCAGGTAATTCAATGCCTTTTGCGCCCGGGTGAATGATTTTATGTTAATTTGCATATTATCTCTCCTAAAATTACAATTAAGGCGTAATTCGCCTATGACATTATATGCAAAACCGAAAATAGTGAAACAAAAACCCGTCTTGACAAGGACGGGTTTTTGCTGTATAATATCTCAAAAGGAGCAAATACGGCGTACTGTGTTTTTGGCGTCGGGGAGGCAATTATGAAAAGGTTTTTGGTACGTTTGTTTTTAAGCGGCGCAATACTTTTATGCGGCTGCGATAGTTCGTATTCAGGCAGCAGAAGGGACACATCGCACTCCGAAAAGCATAAGGAAGACAGAGAAGATTTTGAGTCGGATGATAATTACGATAACGATTTTGGCGAGGGCATCCGGTCTGTTCCCGGCTTTGGGCAGGAGTTCGAATCCGAGTCGCAAACCGCTCCCGAACCCGAGGTCACGAAGAATTCGTGCGTTATCTGCAAAGGCAACGGCGTTTGCACGCACTGTAACGGAAACAAGGATTGCGAATCCTGCGGCGGCTCGGGCATGAGATATTAGTCTTCGCAAAGCCAAAAATTGTGAAATTCAAAACCCGTCTTGACAAGGACGGGTTTTTGCTGTATAATATCTCAAAAGGAGCAAAGGAGGTGAAGGCTGTGAATAAACCGTGGTGTTTGCTTTATCATGTGCCGGTAAACTTGTCCGCGGTACTCTGTACAAAGTCCGATTGGGACGTATTTTGTACAGAGTAAATTTCCGTCCCGCATCGGATTTTGTACTTACCAAATTATTTTTAATTAAGGAGTATGAATTCGATGAGTAAATTTATCATTTTTTGGCTTTCGCAGTGCGTTTCCCGGCTTGGGAGCGCGATGACGGCTTTCGCGCTGAATTTATGGACCTACGAGCAGACAGGTTCTGCGATGTCGGTGTCGCTTTTGTCGTTTTTTTATTTTGTAAGCTACGTTGCCGCGGGGATTTTCGCGGGAACGTTCGTTGACAGGCATAATAAAAAACTCACCGCGCTTATCTCGGACAGCTTTTGCGCGCTGGGGACGCTGTCGATTTTGGCGGCGGCTGTTTTCGGAGGGCTTCGGGTGTGGCATATCTGCGCGGTAAACGCGCTTACGGGCTTTATGAACGCGTTTCAGCAGCCCGTGTCCGCCGTTCTGGTACGGCAGCTTGTCCCGAAGGACAAAATTGACAAAGCCGCCGGGCTGAACGCTCTTTCCGAACACATCGTAAACGTTTTGTGTCCCGTGCTTGCGGCGACGCTGTATGCGGTAAACGGAACGGGACTTGTGATAGCGGCGGATATTGCAACGTTTTTGTTTGCTGTAGCGGTGCTTGTGTTTTTCGTAAAAGTTCCCGAACAGAAAACAACAGTCTCGGACAAAAAGCCGTTTTTCTCGGAAATGTACGGCGGAATGCTGTTTCTCAAAAAGGAAAAGGGCTTGTTTAAGCTGATGCTTATGATGTCGGTGATTATGTTTACAACTATGCTGACATACCAGAATACGCTCTCCCCTATGATACTCGCGCGAAGCAAAAGCAGCGCGGTACTGGGGGCGGTAAACGCTTTTATCGGCGTCGGCGGCATTTTCGGGGGAATAATCGCCTCGGTAAGGTCGAAATCGGTAAGCAATGTAAAGCTTATCTGCCTGTGCTCGGCGTTTTCGTTTATTTTCGGAGATTTTCTTATGGGAATAGGACGAAACGCCGTTATGTGGTGTATTGCAGGCGTAGCGTCAAGCCTGCCCGTGCCGTTTATTACGGCGGGTCAGAACGTGCTTATGTACGAGCATATTCCTAAAGAAATTCAAGGCAGAGTTTTTTCGTTCAGAAACGCTATACAAAACTGCCTTATCCCCGTAGGTATATTGTGCGGAGGGTTTCTTGCGGATAATGTGTTCGAGCCGTTTATGAAAACGGAAAATGCCGTTTCAGACGCCTTAAAAATGCTTGTCGGAAGCGGCGACGGCAGCGGAATGGCGGTGATGTTCCTGCTTACAAGCGTTATCGGCTTTACGGTAAGCATAATGAGCCTTAAAAGCCGTGATATCCGCAAGTTAAATAATAAATAAACACGTCGGCTTCGGGGTAAAATCCGAAGCCGATTTTATTTTTCCGATAAAAATCACATCGGATTTTGTGGATAAATATTCGTGAATTTTGTCGGATAGACTTTCCCGAAAAGGTGTGTTAAAATAAAAATAATTTACCCCACGGCAAATTATTCGGGAGAAAAATTATGGGCAAACCACAGGCAGACAGCAAATCCTTAAAAACAATGGGAACATACCTAAAAGCGTCGCGGATCGAACTTAAATTAACGCAGGAACAGGTCGCGGAGCACGTAGGTATCTCCGTTACGTATTTAAGAAAAATCGAAAAGGGCTCGAGCAGTGCTTCATGGCACCTCTGGCTTCAGATTATTTATTATTTAAAGCTCGATTTCGAGGTAATAAAATTTATTTTTCCCGAATTAAAGGAATGACAAAATCCTCATAAACCGTGAGGCTTCGCGTTTAAGGGCAATTTGACTCTTAAGCGGTAATTTCACTCCAAAGCAATTTAAACGCTTTAAACGGCGTTTTTGACGCTCTGAGACGGCTTCGCTTATCACTTACAAAATGCTCCGAAAGCACACGCTTCGGAGCATTTTTTTTGCGTTTTTTTGCCGAATAGTTAGAGAAAATAACAATAACGTCAAATTTCATAAATTTTTGTCAGAATTTGGTGCATTTTGTACTAAGATTTTTCAACAATTTTTGGGGGACGTTTTTGAGGCGTTTGAAAATTTGGTAAAAATGACGGAAAAATCACGCCGCGAACAAAGCCTCATGTCGGGCGTGAGCATCGGATTTAAGCAGTGAAATCGGGTTTTTTCTTCCTGAAAATAAAGAACGCAATGAAGCACATTGTTATCTGAACGACCGTGGAACAGGGCGTTGCAAGCCCTATCAAAAACAGCGAGCCGTTCCCTATTTTCTGCATTAAAAGCGCGACGGGAATTCGCACGCAGAACGCTCCGCAGATGCCCTGAAGCATAACGAATTTCGTCTTTTGAATACCGTTGTAATATCCGATAAAGCAAAATAAAAAACAGGTCAGCAGGCAGTCGATAGCGTATGCCTTGAGGTAGCTCCACGCGTCCGCGACAGCCGCCGCGTCCTTTGAGAAAATTCCCGCAAGCAGATCGCCGCGAAAGAAAGTAAGGGCGAACATTGCCGCGCCGAACAGGAACGAGACCGCAATCCCGTCACGGAGTGCCTTTACAGCGCGGTCGGGCTTGCCTGCGCCGAGATTTTGCGCCACAAACGAGGACATTGACTGCATAAACGCGCTCGGCACAAGCATTATGAACGCGCAGACCTTCTCCGCAACACCCACTCCCGCGGATTGGGTAAGTCCGAGCTGATTTACAATCGCGAGGAGAACGAGGAACGATATTCCCACCAGAAATTCCTGCAAAGCGATTGGCGCGCCGATTGTGACGATCTTCCCCGCAAACGGCGGATTGAACCTTATATCCTTTCGGGTAAACTTAAACGGCAGCTTCACCCTGCGAATGATAATAAGCGAGATGACGACGCTGATAAGCTGCGCAATGACCGTTGCGAGTGCCGCGCCCGCCGCGCCCATACCGAATACCGCGACGAATATCAGATCGCCGATGATATTGAAAACGCAGGCGATGCCGACGGCGATAAGCGGGGTTTTGGAGTCGCCGAGCCCACGAAAAATGCTTCCGAGCAGATTATACGCGGTGATGACGATAAATCCCGCGCCGCATATGCGTATGTAGTCGACGGTTATGTCAAACGCGGCTTCGGGCGCGCTCATCACCCTTGCAAGCGGCACGGCGGCGGCTGTGCTTATCACCGTGAACGCAACGCCGATTGCCGCGAAAATAATAAGTCCCGTGCCGATAACGCCTGCGGCTTCATCGGGGCGTTTCTGACCAATCTTCTGACCCACCGCGACGGTTATTCCCATAGCGAAGCTTACAATCAGGTTGGTGAGCGTGAGAATTATCTGAGAGCCTGTGGAAACGCCCGAAACGTCCGCGTTCGAGCTGAACTGTCCCACGACAAACAAATCCACCGCGCCGTACATTGCCTGCAAAAACATTGCGAACAGAACCGGCAGCATAAACTTCAAAAGCTTTGGAAGAATTGCGCCGTTTGTGAAATCGTTATTCTTCATTTTGTCCCCTCTCATTCCAAACAAAAGCCGGACAAGACCCGCCCCGGCAAGCGGTCCTATCCGACGTTATCATTGTATCACAAATGCGGGGATTTGTCAAGGGCGACACGGCTTATTACGGCTTATAGTAATTGCATGCAATTTCTGTTCTTGAAGGACCGATACGGCAAGCTATATGGGCACTTCTCGTTTTGGGAGTGCTTGTCTTTTTTCGTTCGGTAGGCGGTTGACATTTTCAATAGGGTGGTGTATAATATTGATAAGATTCATACCACAGAAATGGGTGTCAAAAGAATCAAGAAAAATTTACAATTAGACGAATGTGATGCTGTTGAATATTGTAAAAACAAAGTTTCAGATAAAAATTGCAATATTTATAAGCAAGGCAAGAATTGGTACTGTGAAATAGATAATATAAGAATAAC
>CANRIQ010000135.1 GCA_947630655.1 uncultured Clostridia bacterium
GGCGTTATTGTCGCAAAGCGTCATATTCACCTCACCCCCGCTACCGCTGAGAAAAACGGTCTGAAAAACGGCGATGTTGTCTGGGTAAAGTGCAACACCAACGGCAGAGCGGCTGTTCTGGGTGATGTTGTGGTTCGCGTAAGAGATGATTTCGCGGACGCTATGCACATCGATACCGACGAATCCAACGCTATCGGAGCTACTCCCGGGCTTATGGGAGAAATTCTTAAGGAGCTTTAATGGGACTTTTTTCAAAAAAACCGAAAAACCCCATTGATAAGGTTCTGGAAACAATTCACACGAGCCTTACCGTCAGGAACGAAATTCGTGACGGTAAGGTTTTTGTGCCTTCGTGGAGGGTTACGATTGAACCGAGCTTTCAGCAAACGGACAGCGATCAAATGGCTGTAATTGATTTTCACATAACCTGCCCCGACTGGGACGGGCGTATGTACGAGTGCTGCGCAAGCGGCGGAAAGGACTTCGATACCGCTGTGGGGCTGGCAATGGGTTCGTTTACGCTTTGCTTTCTGCCGACGTTTTCGGCGATGATGAACGGCGATTACGCAGAGCCCTTTGAGAGCGAATTTGTCGGGAAAACTCACCGCTGGGAGTTCTACACGGGCGATGTGGTGGGAATTGGCGAAAATATGGGTGTAAAAAGCTTCTTTGACCTTATATCCGAGGGCGTGAGAAAACGTCTGGGAAATCAGAGGATTGCGTATGTCAAGGTGTTCGCGTCAA
This sequence comes from uncultured Clostridia bacterium, assembly GCA_947630655.1. Lineage (GTDB taxonomy): Bacteria > Bacillota > Clostridia > Oscillospirales > Ruminococcaceae > CAG-115. Next base: position 745 of record CANRIQ010000135.1, read on the forward strand.
AGGGAGTGAATGCAAACGGCGAGTCCGCCCTTACGGGAGAAGTGCGGATAAACGATTTTGCCGTGCCCGAGCTTGGGAAGATTGTTGAGGAATACGCCGCAAAATGGGACGTGGCTTGCGGTTCGTTTTCGTCGGCAAAGCAGTTTTTCTTTTTAAAGCAGGAAAGCGAAACGCTTCTCCCCTACCCGTTCAGCAGCGAAAAAAGAGAGCCTATGCTGCTTGTCTGCGTGAAGAAAACGCTTGACCTTATTCTGGAGCTTGATACAAGCAAAAATCTCAGCGTTATTAAAGGAGATATTGAACAGCTTGCAGGCGATAAAACCATCGCGGAGGAGTTGTTTTCATTCCTGCCGGAAATCTGCGCGGAGAGACTTCTTACAAGGCAGATGGAGTTTGACGAGCAGATAATGTTTTCCAACGGCTCGGACAGTCATACCGTGTATAAGTCTCAGCTTATGGATTATTATACGCTCGGAGATATGATGTTTTATCTCTTCAGCGTGGGAATTTTCGGCGAACGGACAGACGAGCTTGCCCAAAAGCTTGTGGGCTACAGTTCAAGCTATGCGGGTTTGTGCAATGCCATGCAGGGCGGTTTCAATTCAAATTCGGGGAAGCTTCACAGCCGGCTTATGTTTAATGTTTCGGAGGATTTTGAAATTCGCTGAATATTTTAAAAATTGAGGAAATCGGGCGCGGAAACGTCCGATTTTTTCCGTGTTTTTCCAAATTCGTGAAAAAGTGCTTTAATTCACCGTTGACAAAAAGCCGAATTTCTGTTATAATTAAAATATATGAGCTTGTCCGAAAGGAGGAAAAGAATGGAAAACGAGTTAAATGAAGCTACACCAACAACAACACCAACCGAACCGGAATCCGGAGGAGCTGTTACGCAAACACCGCCCGCCGAAGAACCCGCTCCCGAGAACATAAGCTATGAAGAACAGACCGCGGAATTTGAAAAGCGTCATCAGGAAATTAAGGAGCAGGATCAAAAGCTTTTGGCGGCTCTGGACGAGGTTCTTGAAAAACGTTCAAGGCAAATTCGGTACGAGCAGGAAAAAGCTCCCAAATCCGCCCCTAAAATGCGCGTTTTAACGAAAAGCGTCGTCCGAAGAGGCGTTGGGCTTATTTCGCTGGGGCTTATTCTGGTGTTTCTCGGGATAGTGATGGTGGTGTGTCTGTTTTCGCCTACACCGAATTTCCTGATACCGCTGAAGCTCTCCCCGCTTTGCGCGGTGCTTATCGGGCTTGAAATTCTGATGAATCATATTGCAAATCACGGTAATATCAGGATAAACATTCCGAGTATAATAATATCGGCGTTGCTGGTGGTCGGGTGCTGCATTATGTGCGTCGCACTTAATAAGTATTACAACGAACGCAAGGTTGACTACAACAACCGTTCGATTGCGGCGGAAATTTACGACAAAAGCTACAAGGAGCTTAGATATGTGGCGGATATCGCCTCTCTTGACGTTGACGTGGATCTTAACCCAGACGGCTCGGGCAGGACAAAGGGTCTGGAGGCTCTTTCGACAGATGATTTTGTAAATATTACGGTGAATTTCGCGGGAGTGATAGATTCGCCAAATGCATTCGCAGGTTACTGTAAAAAAATCATTGACGGTTACAGATTTATGGGAATTCCCGTGACGAATTTCTACTTTAAAAACGAGAGTTCGCTTCACACCTACAGTCTGGAGGTTGAAGGAAGATACGCTCAGGATTTTACCGAACGGCAGCTTGAAGAGCAAGTAAATCACATTTATATGGATAATATGAATTATGTAGATGATTTACCTGATTTTATTGATGAAACCGAAGATACCTCAACATCCTCTTAAAAAAATCAAAATTGCATTATGAAAGGGAGAAAATGCTTAATATTGAAGAAAAAACCGCGCTTTACAGATGCATAACGCGGCAATTTCCCGACGCGGGGCTTTACCGCGCGTCGAGAGTGGGCGAATGGCTTCACACAAACGGTTATCTTTTAAACGAAATGGGTTATGAAAGCTTTCGCGGGTTTGCGGAGGATTTTCCCGAAATGTTTGATTTTCAAGATGACAACAACAACGAATTCATTGAAATAAAAAAATGGGCAGAAGGTGAAAACAAAATGTATGATATTTCCAACCACCCCGCAGATAATTTTTTCGGTACGGCGAATATTATTCTGAACGATGATATTATCGAGATAACTCAGCGGTCGCTTTACGCGCTTACAAAAATTCTCGCGAACGGGCTTTCCGTTCAGCAGATGAAGCAGCTGGTCTATGAGAAATTCGACGAGGCAAAGCAGGAAAACAAGCTTGTCTTTTTCGGGGAAAAGTACACCTTCCCGCTGGGATACTGCCCCGACGGGCTGCTTGTAAACGGCATTATCACCAAAAACATCAGCTCTCTCGGGAAAAGCCTGTATTTTTCGTTTGATAAAACGCAGATTTACCGCTATTCGGGAGAAGCGGAAAAGCGAACGATGCCGTTTTCCGCGGGCATTGCTCACACAGGCGTTCCCGCGCAGGATAAAGAAACTATCCGCAATTTGCTTATTAACAATTTTGAATGCGGAAAACCTGTTCATATGGCTTCAATAAGCAAATTCCTGACCGACCACGGGATAAACCGTATGAAATACGGATATTTTAAAATGAAAGACTTGCTGGCGGAGCTGGATTTTTTAAAGCTGGATGAGGTTACGCTCGGCGGCGTGCCGCAGGTTATGGTGACTATCGCGTCCGACGGCGTTCCGAAGGCGTTTGAGTACGTTGAACCGAAAATTCCCATTCCCGCGGGGAAATTGTCCGATTTTTGCAATCTGCCGGCAAAGCCCATGGGAATTCTTGAGAGCTTTATCATGGAAAAAGGCTTTCGGACAGACCATTTCAAGCTTATCGACGAGCTTAACGAGGATTTTGAATCGGCTCGGCAGGCGGGCAAGGTTCGTTCGTTTGAAACAAAGCTTATTTTCCCGTGCAGGTATCTCAAAGACGACGGGACAAATGTTGAACTCACCTTAAAACCCAGCGCATACGAGGGCAGGGCGTGGTTTTTGTACTATGTGGACGCGGTGGTACGCGAGAAGTCCCGCACGCAGATAAGTCCGAAAAAACAGCTTGAAAGCTTTGCGTTTCTCGGGAGCTGGTCAAATTTTCTCTCGGAGCTTGCCGCAAAGGCTGTCGAAGAGGAATGGGATTTTTCTGACAGCCCGCACAGATTTCAGATACTGATACAATATATCAAGTATACCTTCAGCAGACTGGTTCGTGAAAACAAGGTCTGCGTTTCGTCCGACAGGCATTTTGCGGCGTTTAATACAGGGCTTGCGGATAATCATTACGATGATATTTACGCGTGCTTTCTCCCGAACGATTCGGGCGATACCGAGTGGAAATTCGCGGGCTTCTGCACGGCGGCGTCGGGAGGGCTCGGAAAACAGTTGGTTGACTGCTTCAATCCCCTGCCGCAGCCCGCGTCCTACTTCAAAAGCACCGAGGATTTGTATTTTGACCATACAAAGCAAATTCACACGGATTTTGAACATATTATCATAACGAATATCAACCGCCTGCCGCTTCAGTTTTTGTATGATCAGTTTTTCGACAACGACGAGGCAAAGAGCATTGTCGAGCAAATTCGCAATACAACGGATAAGCTGCTTAAAAAATCGCTGTATGAGGAGCTTAAAACACTTATTTTAAACAACAGCAGGCTTTTTGTGAGAATTCAAAACCGTCTTAAGGATTCTATAGAGCTTGCGAAAAAACGCGTTCGGTGGAATTACAAAACCGCAATTCCGTCCTATTTCCCGAAACGCGATACTATGTCGCTTATGCTGCCGCTGGCGTTAATGGACGAGATAACGCCCGACGTCGCGCTGGTGGTGGAGCTTACGCGATCGGGAAGCTATCAGGGGCAGACGATTTTGACGCTCTCGCAGGCGTATATCGACGCGCGCCTGGTGTGCAGAATGACCGACGACTGGTTAAGTCCGAGAGAGATTTTCGACACCGAGGAGGATATTTCCTCGGGAGACGACGATGTCGGTGAGATTGATTAAATAAATTAAATAAAAATGCCCCCGAACCGCAGCTCGGGGGCATTAAATTTAAATTCCGTATGGATTAAAGCTCTGCGAAATACTTAATAGTTCTAACCATCTGGGAGGTGTAGGAGTTCTCGTTGTCGTACCAGGAAACAACCTGAACCTCGTACAGATCATCAGCGATCTTAGCAACCATCGTCTGAGTAGCGTCGAACAGAGAACCGTACTTCATACCGATTACATCGGAAGAAACGATCTGATCCTCGTTGTAGCCGTAAGACTCGGAAGCAGCAGCCTTCATAGCAGCGTTGATGCCTTCCTTAGTAAGATCAGCCTTCTTAACAACAGCGGTAAGAATGGTGGTCGAACCGGTAGGAACAGGAACACGCTGTGCCGAACCGATAAGCTTGCCGTTAAGCTCGGGGATAACAAGACCGATAGCCTTTGCAGCACCCGTGGAGTTCGGAACGATGTTCGCAGCACCCGCTCTTGCTCTTCTGAGGTCGCCCTTTCTGTGAGGACCGTCAAGAATCATCTGGTCGCCGGTGTAAGCGTGAATGGTGCTCATAATACCGCTCTGGATAGGAGCGTAATCGTTAAGAGCCTTAGCCATAGGAGCAAGGCAGTTAGTGGTGCAGGACGCAGCAGAGATGATCTGATCGTCCTTTGTAAGAGTATTCTCGTTTAC
>CANRIQ010000136.1 GCA_947630655.1 uncultured Clostridia bacterium
CATTCTGCTTTCGAGTCCGCACCCGTCAAACGCTCCCCGAAGCGGAAAAGCGGCGCAGACGTATTTTCCGTCCCGCATGTGCGCCGTGCAGAGGTCGCCCGAAAAATCCGCGAAAACGCAGTCCCCGTCGGGCAAAGTCAGCAGCGAAGCCGTAAATCTTCCCCCGACGGCGGCGGAGATATACGGAACATAGAAAATCTCCGAGTCGGGCGACAAAAACAAATCGCTCGGAGACAGCGCGTGTTCAAGACAGCCCTCGACATACATCGGAGCGGCAATCCCAACGCTTTTTACCGCCGACGCGGGGATATTAAATTCCCGCATAGACGCGCTTACAAGCTTTACAAGCGTCTCCCCTGCCGACAAAGCCGTTATTTCCCCGCACACGGCGGCTCTGGCGTAGCGGCGGTGAAGCGCGGTATCGTAAAAAACCGCGCTTATCAGTCCGCGGGACACGTCGCACGCCAAAGCAAGCTCTCCGCTTCGCTCGCCGCGGTATTTTTCGCGGGTATTATGCTGTTTGGTTATCAATTTTTTATAACTCCTTTTCGCCCGTTTAGGTTTACATATTTATAAGTATACCACATTATTCGTTATTTTGCAAGTTATTTTACAAAAATCTATTGAAATGAGCTGTAATTTGTGTTATAATATTTACGTAATTCTTTTTTAAAGTACAGGAGACGGACGTTGGAACTTAATATCGTACTCGTCGAGCCGCAGATACCCCAAAATACGGGCAACATCGCGCGGACCTGCGCCGTTACGGGGGCAAGGCTGCATATCATAAGACCCATGGGGTTCGAGCCCGACGACAAAAAGCTTAAACGCGCGGGGCTGGATTACTGGCATTTTCTGGATATTACTTATTATGACAGCATTGAGGATTTTTTCGCTGAAAATATCGGGGAATGCTATTTTTTCAGCACAAAGGCGCAAAACCGCTATTCCGACGTGAAATATCCCGACAAGTGCTGCATAATTTTCGGGCGCGAGGACGCGGGGCTTCCCGAGAAGCTGCTTTTCGAGCATAAGGAGAGCTGTGTGAGAATTCCGATGCTGCCGACGCTCAGAAGCCTGAACCTCTCAAACAGCGTTGCAATCGCGGCTTATGAGGTGCTGCGGCAGTGGGATTTTCCCGAACTTCAGAACAGCGGAGAGCTTACAAAATACGACTGGTCAGAGGCTGACCGGAAAGGATAATACTATGAACGAAAACGTAAGAATAATCACCGACAGCGGGTGCGATATTTCCCCCGAAGCGGAAAAGGAATGGGAAAAATATCTTGTAATAATGCCGTTTGCGGTGACGGTGAACGGGGAAACCTTCCTTGACAGGATTGATATTCTGCCCGACGAGTTTTACAGGATACTCAAGGAAAACGACGAAATTCCGAAGCACTCGCAGATTACGCAGATACAGTTTGAGGACAAGTACCGCGAGCTGTACAGCGAGGGCGTGCGCGAGATTATCGTGGACGTTATAAACTCACACGGCTCGCAGACGTTTTCGCAGGCGAAAATCGCGGCGGATAATCTTTCGGAGGAGCTTTCCGACCTTAAAATACACGTTGTCGACGGCAGAAACTACACGCTGTGCTACGGATATCCCGTGGTGGAGGCGTGCAAAAAGCTTTCCGAGGGCGCGGACGTTGAAAGCGTGGTAAGCTATCTCGAAGACTGGGCAAGCCATACCGAAGCGTTTATTATCGGCTTCGAGCTTCGGCATATGAAAAAATCGGGGCGCATCTCCGCGGCGGCGTCGTTTCTCGGAGAGCTTATGGGACTGAAGCCCCTTATCGTACTGTACGACGAGGTGACCGAGGTTCTTAAAAAGGTGCGCGGAGAAAAGGCTATTATCGACGCGGCGGTGGAGACAATTTCATCGAGAATGATCCCGAAAACGCCTTATTCCGTAATTACAACCACCTGCCCGCAGCGCGAAAAGGAACTTATCGACAAAATGACCAAAAAGGTGGGCTATCCGCCCGCAATGGTGGAAAAATGCGGCGTTGTGGTAAGCTGCAACGCGGGTCCCGAGTTTATCGGCGTTATTATAAGGGGTCAGGAACGCGGCTGATCTTCACAAATTTAAGGAGAATGTGCTTTGGAAGAAATTGTTGAATATATAAAGGATATTTATCAGAATTTCCTGAGAATAATTCAGTCCATAACCTTTTTCGATGTGCTGGATATAATTATTCTCACGTTTCTTGTGTACTATCTTATAAAGCTTATCCGCGAAACCCGCGCAATGCAGCTTTTAAAGGGAATTTTCTTCCTTTTGATTGTGTTTGCCTTGGTGCAGATTTTTGAACTTAAGGCAATGGGTTTTCTTATCGACAACTTCCTTCAGGTGGGAATTATCGCTATTTTTATCGTGTTCCAGCCCGAGCTTCGGCGAATTCTCGAAAAGGTCGGCAGAACAAGGGTAAGCACGTTTACGCAGTCTATTGACAAGCTTCCGGGGAAGGCGTCTGCGCGAAGCAGAGCCATAAGCGGGATTTCCGAAGCCTGCGCGAGACTTCACGACAGCAAAACGGGCGCGCTTATCGTTATTGAGCGCGAAAAAAATCTCGAGGACGTTGTCGACCCCAAAAGCGTGAAAATCATCGACGCGGAATGCGAGCCCGAGCTGTTCTGCAATCTCTTCTTCAATAAAGCTCCGCTTCACAAGGGCGCGGTAATTATCCGCGACAACAGAATTTACGCCGCGGGGTGTTCCCTGCCGAACGCGCAAAAGGATCAAAATCCCGACGCGGCGGCTTTGAGTATAAGCAAAAGCTCCGACGCGCTGGTTATCGCGGTGTCCGAGAAAACGGGAATTGTTTCCATCGCGGTGGACGGGCAGATGACGCGCGACGTGGGTTACCCCGCTCTTAAGAAAAAACTGACCGATATTATGCCCGCGGAGAAAAAGGAACGGAATTTTTATGCGCGGAAAAACTCGGATAAGGACTCCCTGCGAAACGCTATTTTCGGGATTGCAAACGCCTGCAATATTCTTCACAACCGAAAAACGGGCGCGCTTATCGTTATCGAACGCAACACAAAGCTCGGCGATATAATCGGGCAGGAAACCGCGAGTATTATCGACGCGGAATGCGAACCCGAACTGTTCTGCAACCTGTTTTACAACAAAGCTCCGCTTCACGACGGCGCGGTAATTATCCGCGACAACAGGATTTACGCGGCGGGGTGCTTTCTGCCGAACACACAAAGTGACCAGTATCTCTCGTCGGATCTCGGTTCGCGCCACAGGGCGGCTCTGGGCATGAGCGAAAACTCCGACGCGCTGGTTATCGTGGTGTCCGAGGAAACGGGAACGATTTCCGTTGCGAAGGACGGGCAGCTTACGCGCGACCTTAACCATAACGCCCTGCTGAATATTTTGCAGTCTTATATGCCGAGCGCGTCTTCGGATAAAAAGAAAAATGTGCTTTCAAATTAACGGAAGGGAGATAGAGCAGTGAAAAATCTTATTCTCAATTTTTTTAACGACTTCAAAAACAACTACAAAACCCTTATTCTCGCTTTCATAATCGCGCTGGGATTTTGGCTGGTGGTCTCGGTAAACGTGTTCCCGACCATAAGCCGTCCGATTACGGGCATCGGCATCGAAGCAATCCCTACGGACTACATGATACAGAATAACCTTGAAATTATAAGCGGCATTGAGGGTTCGGCAAACATCACCATCGAAGGAAAACGCTATGATATAAGCGATCTTCGCGCGGGCGATTTTTATGCGAACATCGACCTTTCCTCGGTGCGCTCGGCGGGAACGTATACTCTGCCGCTGAACGTCCTTTCCAAAACCGACCGCGACTGCACTATCGCCGAGACCGAGCCGCGCGCGGTGACTGTTTCCATTGACGAGATAATCACAAAGGAATTCGACATAAAAGCCACCGCTCCCGATATAAGCCTGCCCGAGGGATTTTATGCGGGCGAAATTACGGCGTTCCCCGAAAAGCTGTCGATAACGGGTTCGGCGAACGTTTTAAACAGCATCGGGCGCGTCGAGGCGCGAAGCACCTATCACGGAGAGCTGTCCGAGGCTCACCAGACAAACAGCGAGATTTACATCTACAGCACAAACGGCACGAGAATTCTGCCGGATCAGCTCACGCTTTCGACCGATAACGTGTCGGTGAATATCCTGATTTACAAGCAAAAGGAACTTCCGCTTAAATTTTCCGTTATCAACTATCCGAATAATTTCGACATTGACAGCCTTAAATTCGAAATTCAGCCGTCCTCGATAATCGTTGCTTCCCCCGATGATACGATTGACAATTTAAGCGAGCTTAATATCGGCACTGTTGATATTTCCGACATCGACATCAACAAAACGACGTTTATTCCCATTGTCCTGCCCGAGGGATATAAAAATCTCTCCGGCAACAACAATGCCCGCATTGTATGGGCAAACGAATCCTACGGGAAGCTTGATTTTGCTGTAAGCAGCGATAATATAACCATCACCAACAAGCCCGACAATTTTGACGTTTCGCTTGTCACAAAAGAGCTTACCGTGACCGCGGTAGGTCCGTCCGAGGACGTGTCGAACCTGAGCTCGTCCGACTTCAATGTCACGGTTAATCTCCTGGGCGTTACGCTTCGCGAGGGAACGCAGGACGTAAGCATTTCGGTTCAGATAAAGGGCGCGAACCAGAAATGCTGGGTTACGGGTGAGTATAAAGTAAGCATAAACGCTGCTGCACGATAGCTATGGCAATAATCGTTACACAAATCAAAACCCTGCTTGACGAGCCTCGGGAAAACGCCGTAAACAAGGCTTTGACGGCTCTGGGGCTTTCGGAGCGCGAGGTTAAACAGGCAAGGATTTACAAGACCTCCGTTGACGCGCGGCGCGGTATAACGTTTGTAAGCTCGGTGTATCTGGAATTGTTTTCAGAAAAACGGGAAAATTCGCTTTCAAAACGGTTTCCGAGCGTAAAGCCGTTTGTGAAACCCGAGCTTAACGTTAAATTCGGCACGGAACCCTTAGACGGAAACATCGTGATTGCGGGATTTGGTCCTGCGGGAATGTTCTGCGCGCTGACGCTGTGCGAATACGGATATAAGCCCATTGTTTTCGAGCGCGGAGCGTCTATGGACGAGAGAATTTGCGAGGTTGAGAAATTCTGGAAAAGCGGGAAGGTAAACCCTAAGACTAACGTTCAGTTCGGCGAGGGCGGCGCGGGAACGTTTTCGGACGGGAAACTCACCACGCGGATAAACGATCCGCTTTGCGCGAGAGTTCTCGAAAAATTCCGCGAATTTGGCGCGCCCGAGGAAATTCTCGTAAAAGCGAAGCCGCATATCGGCACGGATAAGCTGCGGGACGTTGTGAAAAATCTCCGAAACAGGATTATACAGCTCGGCGGAGAGGTGCGTTTTCTCTCGGCAGTGGAGAATATCGGGCTTTCAAACGGCAATGTGCGGTATGTCCGCGTAAACGGGGAGGATTTTC
>CANRIQ010000137.1 GCA_947630655.1 uncultured Clostridia bacterium
GTTCGTCCTATCAAAACGGGAAAGAATTATTATTACAAATCATTGAAAACGATGCTTGATTTGTTACCACAAACGAACTGTTCGCTGACATTAAAATGAACGCGTCAAGCCACGTGGAATGTGTCTGTTTAATTTCGCGCCCTCCCCCCTAAAACGGCATATCCCGGCGTCAAATATGACAAGATTTGCGAGGAGAAAAAGATGATTAAAGAATTCGATTTTAAAAATTTGCTGATCGCGTTGGGCTTCAAAAAGAACGGCAATATTTTTGAGAAAAAATTCCCTCATTTTGGAACGTCAATGAGCGTTGATTTTTCAAATTCAAAAAAGAAGCTCTATTATCCCGACGCTGTAAAGGGAAGAGAACGAAACGACGGATTTGACGCTCCCGAAAATTTTGTTGTTTTTGAATGCGTAAACCGTCTTCTTGAAAAAGGCTATCGTCCCGAGCATATCGAGCTTGAAAAAGAGTGGCATTTGGGACATGACGCAAAAAGCGGACGCGCCGATATTTGCGTTTCGGATGAGAACGGTTCCATGCTTTTTATCGTTGAATGCAAAACCTGGGGCAAGGAGTTTGAAAAAGCGTTAAGCGACACTAAAAATGACGGTGCGCAGCTGTTCTCATATTGGCAGCAGGAGCAGTCGTGTAAATGGCTTGTTTTGTATACATCCGACTTTAAAAACGAAACCGTTGAATATAAGGCACCGACCGTCGATTGTTCGGATGATGCAAACATTGTGCTTCTTGCAAAGAATGATAAATCCATAAAACTCTACCGCGACGCTCATACCGCGCCGGAGAAACACGAGGCGTGGAAGGAGACCTATGGTGGTCAAATTCATGATGATCCGATTTTCTCCGAGGATTGCGTTGCGTATAAAATCGGCGTTAAGCCGCTGCTGAAAAAGAATTTGCTTGATTTTGCACCGGAGGATAAAATCGTCAACAGATTTGAGGAAATTCTCTGTCATAACAATATGTACCGGCTCAAAAAGGAAAAAAGCCATAGAGGATTTGCAGAATACAATCCGCATTTTGAAGTTCTATTCCAACAACGATTTTGCATTCAAAGAAGTCCATAACGAGGAGTTGTTTTATCAGAACGGGAAAATACTCGTTGAAATAGTGCAGCTTTTTGAAAAGTACAGAATTGTTTACCCGTCAAAGCATCAGTTCCTTGGCGATTTGTTTGAACAGCTTTTGAATAAAGGCTTTAAGCAGAATGAGGGACAATTCTTTACGCCGATGCCGATAACCCGTTTTATCTGGGACAGTTTGCCTGTAGACCGTATGGTTAAATCCGAAAGGGGCACGGTATACCCAAAAGTGATAGATTATGCGTGCGGCGCGGGGCATTTTTTAACCGAGGCTGTTGAAGCTGTCAATTACTTTGCGCAGTCGGACGGTAATAACGCATGGGCAAGAGATCATATTTACGGGATCGAAAAAGATTATCGTCTTTCCCGCGTAGCGAAAATATCCCTGTTTATGAACGGCGCGGGCGAAGGAAATATTATCTTCGGCGACGGTCTGGAAAATGCTCCGGATAAAGGCATAGAAAACGGTTCGTTTGATATTCTTGTTGCAAATCAGCCCTATTCCGTTAAGGATTTCAAACAGCATTTGCAGTTGAAGAATAATAGTTTTACGCTTCTTGACCGCATAGGATTGAACAGCGGAGAAATTGAAACACTGTTTGCAGAGCGCATAGGACAGCTTTTAAAGCCGCGTGGCGTCGCAGCCGTTATTCTGCCGAGCTCCATACTCTCAAACGACAGTGCCGCCTATACAGGGGCTCGCGAGCAATTTTTGCGGAATTTCTATATTCGCGCAATTGTCGCTTTCGGGTCAAAGACATTCGGGGCAACCGGAACGAACACGGTAGTTATGTTTCTCGAAAAATTCAACGAGCCTCCAAAGCAGATTGATTTGTCTTACGATTCCGTAGACGCCGTTTTCAGCGGAGTTGAGCTTAAAGAATGGAAAGATAAGGAGATACTCGAAGCGTATACAGCGCAAATCGAGCTTAGCGGGGACATATACGGCGCGTTTTTAAATAAAAGTTATTCTTTGAAAGAACTTGAAGGCATTGATTATTTCAAGATGTATGTCAGCGCATTTGCGGATTCGGCGGACGCTAAAAATCTGCAAAAAACGAAAGCATATAAAAACAAGAGTGCTGCCGCGCAGGCTGCCGCATATCTTGAAAGCTTCTATAATTATGCGTTTTCCGTCGAGAGGGAGAAACTGTTTTATTTCTCTCTGGTATATCGCCAGACAACGGTTGTCATAACCGCTCCGACAGATAACAAGGAGCAAAAGGAATTCCTCGGATATGACTGGTCAAACCGCAAAGGCAATGAAGGTATTCAGATAATAACGCCCGGCGGCAAAATGTACGATTATTCAAACCGTTCGGCGGAGGGCACTCTTGCGAATGCCGTCAAAAAATCTTTCGGGGGGATAACGCCCTTTTTCAGCGATGAGCAGAAAAAATACGGTTCTGTTGTGAATACAAGAGATATGCTTGATTTTTCGCGCGTAAGCTTTAATAAGGCAATTCGTCTGAGCACCGAAAACGTTGTTGAATTAGCAAGCAAGTATCCGTTATCTCCTCTCGGCAGCGTTTGCGATGTTACGATAGGCGGCACTCCGTCACGAAGAAATCCGGAGTATTTCACAGGTAAAAACTTGTGGGTATCTATAGCCGAGATGCAGGGGCAGACAATAACCGATACAAAAGAAAAAATAACCGATGAGGCAATTGCCGCTTCAAATGTAAAACTGATACCGAAAGGAACTACATTGTTAAGCTTCAAGCTCAGCATCGGAAAAACGGCTATTGCCGGAACAGATCTGTATACGAATGAAGCCATTGCTGCTCTAATTCCGTTAAACCGCGATGAAATACTTGACAAGTATCTTTATTATTTTTTCACGGGGAAATTGGTTGACCTTGAAAGAGTCGGCAATAAAGCCTTTGGCAAGAGCTTAAATTCGACGTATCTGCGTGAAGAAGTTAAAATCCCCGTTCCGCCTGTTCCTGTTCAGCGGCAAATCGTTGACGAATGCTCAAAAATCGATAAAAAATACAACACCACACGAATGAGCATTGAAAACTGCCGTAAAAAGATAAATGACTTGTTAGACGAATTGGATATGCTTTCCAACAAGGGAGGGTACAAACTCAGCCTTGCCGATCGCGACAGTTTTGATGTATTCATTGGAAAGCGCGTCCTCAATAAGCAGCTTGTACCCGGAGGAACTGTTCCGGTATACAGCGCAAATGTTATAGATCCGTTCGGGTATATCGATGAACTTCTGATTAAAGATTTTTCTGTTCCGTCCGTTCTTTGGGGAATTGACGGAGACTGGATGACAAACTATATTCCGGCGGGAAAAGAGTTTTATCCTACGGATCATTGCGGTTATCTGCGTTGTAAGACGTCCAAGGTGAACCCTCGGTACATGGTTCACATACTCGAAACCGAAGGGAAGAAACTGGGCTTTTCGCGGTCGTATCGCGCGTCTATCGATCGTATTTGCGGAATAACATTTACAGTCCCCGACAGAAACATACAGGACGAGGCAATTGCCAAAATAGAAGCAATTGAAGAAAAAATCCTCGAAGCGAATAAGACTCTGGGGTCCCTGTCCGGAAAGACAGCGGGAATTCTCAATCGCTTCCTTACAAACACAATACAGAAAGAGCCGTAAGAATGGGTGAATTCCCGCGGTTTTAAGAGCGTGTCGTGATAACCGGTACTTGCATTTTTCCGAAATTTGTTGTATAATATATTCAGCATTGAAAAGGGGGCACAAAAATGTCCGACAAGATGAAGAAAATTATTATTACAATAGGGATAACGCTAATTCTCATCGTCAACGTTATTTTTTTGATAAAACGTCTGGGCAATGAGCAAATTTCCGACAGCTCCGATTACAGCTCGGATTATTCAAGCATGTCCGCTTCAATTTCGGAGATAATTTCAAACAGCACGGCTGAAAATTCAAGCTCACCGGGCGAAATATCACAGCCCGAAACAACTCTCAAATTCCGAAATGAAAACCTGCTTAATCAGCATTATCAAAAGCACGGAATTGAAATGGGATTTGAGTCAGCCGAGGAGTACGAGCAGGCAGCGGCGCGCGTGCCGTTAGATCCCGAGGTGCTGCACAAAACCGAAAAGGATGACGGCGACGACGTTTATTACATAGAGCGCACAAACGAGTTTGTGATAGTGTCAACGGATGGTTATTTGAGGACATATTTTTTGCCGGACGCGGGAATTGCATATTTTGAGCGGCAGTAATTCCCGGCGGACATCAATTGCCACTTGACAGATACGTAATGAGTACGGCTTGATCACTTATACATAGAGCGCACAAACGAGTTTGTGATAGTATCAACGGACGGTTATCTGAGAACATATTTTTTGCCGGACGCGGGAATTGCATATTTTGAGCGGCAGTAATTATCGGCGGACATCAATTGCCACTTGACAAATCGGTGAATTTGTGGTATACTAATCACATACGGCAGGCGGGGAAGAACGGTTTTCCCGCCGAATAACGGGGTGTGGCGCAGTTGGTAGCGCGCGAAGTTTGGGACTTCGATGCCGCAGGTTCGAATCCTGTCACTCCGACCAGAAGGTGATTGGTGATTTATGAAACACAAAAAAGTATTGATTATTGTGATGACATTAACAATCTTAGCATTTGTTAGTAGTATTGTGGTTTTTAATATATCTCACAATGTAGTCTTTACTGAATTGAGCAGCTATATTTGTGAAAATCACAGTATAGTACAATCTGTTGAATTTGATAATA
Source organism: uncultured Clostridia bacterium (assembly GCA_947630655.1). Classification (GTDB taxonomy): domain Bacteria; phylum Bacillota; class Clostridia; order Oscillospirales; family Ruminococcaceae; genus CAG-115. The sequence continues at coordinate 4,835 of CANRIQ010000137.1, forward strand.
ATCAATTTTCCTCCTTTAATCACAGCAAGTTTATCATTTTTGTTGATTCGAACTGCACCTTTAAGCAGGCAAAAGAGATTTTTGAAGATTTTATAAATCACTTTTCGGATGAATTAATTGATAAACTTCGGAGTGAAGTACATGGGAAAGCCTTTTTAAGTGTGGATTTCACAAATGCGGATACCAAACAAAGAATGTATGGCTTCGAAACTGATGATACAGAAAACTTTGTTCACTGGAAAGGTTTAGCTGTAGGAGGGATAGCAGAAATGAATAATTATACGTTTGATAGGTGTTTGGATTAAGTAATACTTAACTACAATATGGTGGCTCTTGCATATGATATTCAAATAACTGATTGTCAATCAACAGCTTTCTTTATTGATTGAAGGCAATGGAATAGGTGAAGACATAAAGTATGATACATTTATGCAGTCATTTGGTGTAGGGGGGCAATGTTCTTTTATGAAATTTAAACTTGCGATTTCTGCGATCGTTTTATTAGCTATTCCGGTAATCGTCTTGATATTTTTGCAATTAGGTCTTGCCGCTCCAGACAATCATGACTTTAATTTTCTTTCCGAACCGTTTATTCCGGTTTTCGATGATGTAAATGAACAATTAAGTGGGGC
>CANRIQ010000138.1 GCA_947630655.1 uncultured Clostridia bacterium
GCGGATAAGGTGCTTGTAAACGGAAAGCAACTATCGAAGCTATCACCGAGACTCTTGCAAAGGGCGATTCTATCCAGCTCGTAGGCTTCGGTACTTTCGAGGTTCGCGATCGCGCTGCGAGAACCGGTATCAATCCTCGTACCAAGAAGAAGATCAAGATCGAGGCTACCAAAGTTCCCGCTTTCAAAGCAGGCAGAGCTCTTAAGGACGCTGTCAGCGGCAAGTAATCACTTACAAAACTACAAAACTTCACAACCAAACAGCGGCGGAGCAAAATCCGCCGCTTTTGGGGTTATAGGGGGAATTAAAGATGAGACTGGACAAGTATTTGAAGGTGTCAAGGCTTATAAAGCGCAGAACGGTCGCAAACGAGGCTTGCGACGCGGATAAGGTGCTTGTAAACGGAAAGCCCGCAAGGGCGTCCTACGAGGTCAAAACGGGCGATATTATCGAGATTTTGATAGGAAAGCCGCTGAAGGTGCGGGTGCTTGATATAAAGGAGTTTACAAAGAAGGAGGACGCCGAGGCTTTGTACGAGGTTGTCTGAAAATAGTTCTATCCCCCTGCTCTGCTGAATATATATTCACAAAGCAGGGGGTGTTTTATATGCAAAAGCTGACTACGGCGGCTCCGCACAACATTATTATGGAGAACCGAAAAACATTGCGTATCTCGGGAGTAAAGGATATTGATAATTTCTCCGAAAGCAGAATAGTGCTTAATACCGTTATGGGAGAGCTTGTAATACGCGGAGAGGATCTCCATGTAAGCGCGCTTGACGCGGAAAGCGGAGATTTCTCGATGACGGGAAATATAAGCTCGGTTTGCTACAGCCGTCACAGCGTGCTGGACGGTCCGGTTAAAAAGCTTTTCAGATAATTTTCAAAAACGGAGGACAAAATGAACGTTTCAATTCCCGATTGCTTTATGACAGCGTTTGCGGTGGGACTGGTTTTCGGATTGGTTTACGAGGCTTTGCGGATAGCACGGCTTATTTTACGATGGGACGCCGCGGTGTTTATCTGCGATGTGGCGTTCTTTATACTGGCGGCGCAGGCGGTAATGACGCTTTCGGAGCTGCTCGGCAGCTATGTGCGGATTTACACAATTCTCGGCTTCGGAGCGGGTGTTTTTACATATATTGTTACTGTAGGGAGAATTCTGAATATCGCGGAAAGCGCGGCTTCGGCGGCATGGAGACGGTCTATCGGGAAGCTTATTCATACCGGAACGCAAAAAACGAAAAAAGCGTTTGGTATAATTGCACATAAATCAAAGTCAGAATTTGTCAAAATATCCAAAGTTTGCGGAGAAGGGTATAAAAAATCGCAATCGTACTTGAAATCACATACCAAAAAGTTGTATAATAAAAAGAGATTAGATAAAATTGGGGAGAGTGAAAAAACTCATGTCATTAAAGCATCGGTCAGAAGAAGCTCTTAAGGCTCGCGATAACAAAAAACGCTACGTGCTGGTGCGCTTTCTTGCGACGCTGGCACTCGCGGTGATGGCGGTGTATGTGGCGTACACCATTATAAGCGATAATATTGCCATAAGAGAAAATCAAAAACGCTATAACGAGCTGGTCGCTCAGACGCACGAGGTTCTCGAAAATAACGAGCAGATTAACGCTTATCTCGAAAACGAGGCTAATCTTGACGACTATATCGAAAATATGGCGCGCGAAAAGCTCGACTACGCGAATTCCAACGAGCTTATTTACAACGTTATTCCCGCGTCTGCGGAATAATTGAGGTTTACAGCAAAAGTCTTCTGACGCAACGCTCGGAAGACTTTTTATTTTTGTATAGCGGAGGGACGTATGAAACACCTTAAACGTTTTTTGAAAAGGCTGTTCGGAAGGACTTCGATGTGCATTATCGGCATTTTGTTTCAGCTTGCGTATCTTGTGTTTATTTTCTGGACGCTTGGGACTTATTACACCTACTCCTACCTTGCTTTTGAAGTGATAGGCGCGATTTTGACGCTGTATATAATAAGCTCCGATATAAACCCGAGCTATAAAATCGCGTGGATTGTACCGATTATGGCGTTTCCGATTTTCGGGGTGATGCTTTACCTGTTTTTCGGGAGAAACGGCTCGGTAAGGAAGCTTCGCAGCGGTATGGAGGAGAATGTCCGCGACGAACGGGAGTGGTTGTCCCAGAACGCACAAATTGCAGAACGTCTTGACAAGCAAGACCCCGATATTGCAAAGCAGGTTAAATATCTTTACGATTTCGGCGGGTATCCCGTTTACGACAACACCTCCATTGAATATTTTCCCTGCGGGGAGGCAAAATTTGAGGCGTTGATAAAAGAGCTGGAAAAGGCGGAAAAATATATCTTCCTTGAGTATTTTATTGTCCAGGAAGGGAAAATGTGGAACACTATCCTTGAAATTCTCTCGAAAAAAGCCGCTCAGGGCGTTGACGTGAGAATGGTGTACGACGATATCGGGTGTCTGCTTACGCTGCCGTATAAGTATGACAAAATTCTTGAATCGCTCGGGATAAAGTGCCGCGTGTTCAATAAATTCAAGCCCTTCTGGTCCTCGAAAATGAATAACCGCGACCACCGAAAGATCTTTATTATAGACGGAAAGACCGCCTTCACGGGGGGAATTAACCTCGCGGACGAGTATATAAACGAATACGAAAAACACGGGCACTGGAAGGACTCTGCGGTTATGCTTAAGGGCGACGCCGTGCGGAGCTTTACAATGATGTTTTTCACGATGTGGGACTATTTAAGCGGTTCTCGTCCCGAAAGCTTTGAGGAGTTTCTCCCGCCTGTTTCGGAGGATAACCAAAATTGCGGACTGGTTGTCCCGTTTACGGACAGCCCGCTTGACGACGAGCCTGTCGGCGAAAACGTCTATCTTAATATTATAAACAACGCGAAAAAATACGTCTATATCACCACTCCGTACCTTATTTTAGACAACGAAATGGCTACCGCGCTTACTCTTGCGGCGAGAAGCGGGATAGATATAAGAATTATCACGCCGCATGTTCCCGATAAATGGTATGTTCACGCGGTTACACGAGCAAATTACAAAAAACTGGTAAAACAGGGCGTGCGGGTTTACGAGTATACGCCCGGATTTATCCACGCAAAGAACTTTGTTTCCGACGACGAAACCGCCGTTGTGGGGACGATAAATCTCGATTTCAGAAGTCTGTATCTTCACTTTGAATGCGCGGCGTGGATGAATAAATCGGAATGTATTGCCGACATAAAACGCGATTTTTTAAATACTTTAAACGAGTGCCGGGAAATAACCCTTGACGACTGCAACAACGTGAACATCTTCACGCGGATGCTTCGCGTATTTTTGCGGCTTTTCGCGCCGATGATGTAAGTTTTTTCCTCGGAATATATGACCTTACCTCAGCATAGAATTTATCAAAAAGCGATAAATGCGATATGTTGGAGGTACAAAAAAATGACAGAATATCTGCCGGAGGGCTTTTTGTTCGGAACAGCGGAGAACGACGCCTGCATTAAATCCTTTCAGGCTCTCTCGGAATGCAAGCTGTCCGGCAAGATTCTTGAGGCACCTTGTATAGTTTGCGACAGCCGTCATAATCTTATAGTCGATCTGCCTGCGGTGAGGGGGATTATCCCGCGCGAAGAGGGCGCGGTGGGTATCGCCGAGGGCACAACCAAGGACATCGCGCTGATTTCACGGGTAAATAAGCCCGTTTGCTTTACGGTAAAGGATTTCGCCAGCGACGAAAACGGCGTTTACGCGGTGCTTTCCCGCCGCGACGCGCAGGAACGCGCTTTCTCGGAATATATTTCAAGGCTTGTGCCGGGGGACGTTATCCCCGCGCGGGTGACGCACCTTGAACAATTCGGGTGTTTTGTGGATATTGCCTGCGGAATTCCGTCGCTTATACCGATAGACCTTATTTCCGTGTCGAGAATTTCCCACCCGTCGGACAGATTTCACGTCGGGCAGGACATTAAGGCAGTGATAAAATATCTCGAAAACGGGAGAGTGTTTCTCACCCACAAAGAGCTTCTCGGAACATGGCAGCAAAACGCCGATATGTTCAGCGCGTGCGAAACTGTAACGGGAATTGTGCGGTCGATTGAGGATTACGGGATATTCGTGGAGCTTTCCCCGAACCTTGCGGGGCTTGCAGAGCCGCGGGAGGGAATTTCCGTAAACAGCTATGCGTCCGTCTACATAAAGGCGATTATACCCGAAAAAATGAAAATAAAGCTCATCATTGTGAACGCCTTCGATACGGCGTATCACAACAACGAGCTTAACTACTTTATAGACTCCGACCACATCGACCGCTGGGTCTACTCGTCGGACGCAAGCAAAAAAATCATCGAAACGGTGTTTTAGCCGTCCTCATTTCCCTTCTTCTCCCCCGTTATCCTTGCGCGGTACTCCTTTGCGGCGTTTTCAAGCTTGTTGTCGCCGAAATGGTAATACACCTTGTCCTTGAGAGCGTCGGGGAGATATTGCTGCTTTACATAATGATTTGGGAAATCATGCGGGTAAAGATAATGCTGACCGCGCACGACAGCGTCCTCACCGTCGCAGTGGACATTCTGCAAATGCCGCGGGAAATCCCCCGTAACGCCGTTTTTAACGTCCGCTAAAGCTTCGTTTATCGCGTTGTAGGCACTGTTGGACTTCGGCGATGTTGCAAGCAGGATTATCGCGTCTGCAATCGGAATTCTCGCCTCGGGAAGCCCAAGCTGCACCGCGCTGTCAACGCAGGCTTTCACAATCGGAATTGCCATGGGATACGCTAAGCCTATATCCTCGGCGGCGATAACCAGAAGCCGCCTTGAAAGCGAGATTATATCCCCCGCGTCCATAAGCCGCGCCGCGTAATGCAGCGCGGCGTTTTCGTCAGATCCCCTTATCGACTTTTGCAGCGCGGACAACAAATCATAATGCTGGTCTCCGTCGCGGTCATAGCGCATATTGCTGCGCTGGGTAAGCTCCGCCGCAAGCTCGACATCGACCTTGCCGTCATTCGCGGAAAGCGCGCAAAGCTCCACGGTATTAAGGCATTTGCGAACGTCCCCGCCCACCCCGTGACAGATATAATCCACGGCTTCATCGGACACGTCGTATTCAACGCCGCTTTCCTTAGATATCTCGGCAAAACCGCGCCTTACCGCGCGTTTCATATCCTCTGGGCTTACGGGCTTGAATTCAAAAACCGTGCTTCGGGACAAAATAGCGTTGTATACATAAAAATACGGATTTTCGGTAGTAGACGCAATAAGCGTTATACTGCCGTTTTCTATATACTCAAGCAGGGACTGCTGCTGCTTTTTGTTGAGATACTGAATTTCATCAAGGTAAAGCAAAATCCCGCTGCACCCGAGAAAGGTATCTATCTCGGAGACAATATCCTTTATATCCGCAGTCGAAGCGGAAGTGCC
>CANRIQ010000139.1 GCA_947630655.1 uncultured Clostridia bacterium
CATAAGTAGTTCTGCAAGAAACGTTGTATTCTCTACGGCGGTTAGGTGATTTATAGCTAGAAACAATAAAATGCCCCACAGGTTGCTGTGGGGCGTTTTTGTCAACATATTTATTGTAAAAAAATTCTCGTCCACACTACCACCTTACAGAAAATAGTGTTTAAAACAAATCCACCTGCGCTGGGAGACGGTGCAGGACATTGTCCTGCTTACTTTTCGGGAGCGATAAGGCGTACCATAACCGCTTTCTGGGCGTGCAGGCGGTTTTCGGCTTCGTCGAATATTTCGGCTGCGTGCTGCTCGAATACCTTTGCGGTGATTTCCTCCTCGCGGTGGGCAGGCAGGCAGTGCAATACCATTGCGTCGCCCTTTGCGAGCTTCATAATATCGTCATTTATCTGATAGCCCTTAAACGCAATTCTGCGCTTTTCAGCTTCGCCCTCCTGTCCCATGGACGCCCACACGTCGGTAAAGAGAACGTCCGCGTCTGCGGCAGCCTCTTTGGGGTCGGTCACGAACTTGAAATTCTTGTATTCCTTTGCAAATTCGAGAACCTTAGCGTCGGGACGGTAATCCTCGGGACACGCGAGAGTTACGTTCATTCCGACCTTCAGACAGCCGACGGTAAGGGAATTTGCCATATTGTTTCCGTCGCCGATATAGCACATATTTAGCCCGTCAAGCTTGTTTTTGTACTCGCGGACGGTCTGCAAATCAGCCAATACCTGGCACGGGTGGCAGAAATCGGTAAGACCGTTGATTATCGGAACAGTGCCGTAATGTGCGAGATTTTCAACCTCCTCCTGCTCGAAGGTGCGTATCATAATGCCGTTTACATAGCGTGAAAGCACGCGCGCGGTATCCTGAACGGGTTCGCCGCGCCCTATCTGAAGCTCCTTCGACGAGAGAAACAGCGCGTGTCCGCCAAGCTGATACATACCCGTTTCAAACGAAACGCGGGTGCGGGTGGAAGCCTTCTGGAAGATCATTCCGAGGGTCATGCCCTTAAGGGTGTTGTGGGGAATGCCGTGCTTCTGCTCGTATTTGAGCTGGTCGGCAAGGTTGAGGATATCGATGATTTCCTCGGAGCTGAGGTCCAGAAGCTTAAGCAGATGATTCATAACAAATTTTCCTTTCAAAAATTATTTTGTTGTCTGTATTACACAGAATGTAAAAGCGGCAGGGAAAAGCACGATAAGAATATCGCCGAAATTAAAGCCGCTCTTAAAGCTGAAAAACAGGGACACAAGGGCGAGGGCCGTCACGCAGACGCCCGAAATAAACGCGGGCTTGCGGGCTTTTTCCTTGCCGAAAATTGAAAGCATAGAGCCGTAAAAGCCCATTGCCGCAAACGCAAACGAGGTTAAAAGAAGTCCGAGGAGATTGCCGAGAAATCCCATCATACCGCCGCTTCGGATAGTTGAAAAGATAGCGAACCGTATGAAATAACCTCTCCCGAACATAACGCGGAAATTGAATATCAAAGCAAGCGCGGCGATGACGATACTTAAAACAGAGATGATCTGCGTGATTTTTTTCATGTACAACGCCTTTCTTTAAGCCAGAAGCCCTGCGAGAATTTCAAGCCCCTTGTCGATTTCCTCATAGGTAATCGTAAGCGGCGGCAGCAGGCGAACCTTTGTTTTCGCCGTAAGCAGCATAAGCCCGTTCTGAAGTCCCGCTTTCACGATGTCCGCGGCGTTTTTGGTCTTAAGCTCAATTCCTATCATCAAGCCTTTTCCCGAAACGGATTTCACCTCGGGCAGAGCAAGCAGCTTTTCGCGGAAATATTCTCCCTTTTTCGCAACCTCGTCAAGAAATCCCGCGGAGTTGAGCTTGTTTAAAACAGCCTGACCTCCCGCGCAGCAGATAGGGTTGCCGCCGAACGTTGACGCGTGCGTTCCCGGAGTGAACACGTCCGCGCATTTTTCGCCCGCAAGACATGCCCCGATGGGAATTCCGCCCGCCAAGCCCTTTGCAAGAGTGGTTATATCCGCTTTTTTGCCGAAATGCTCTCCCGCAAGGAATTTTCCCGTTCTGCCGACGCCCGTCTGAACCTCGTCGGCTATCGTGAGAATGTCCTTTTCGGCGCAGATTTTGAAAATTTCATCGACAAATTCCTCATCCAGCGGCAAAACTCCGCCCTCGCCTTGAATATACTCGAACATCACCGCGCAGACAGTATCGTCGATTTTCGCGTGAAGGTCGGAGATATTGTTTGCCTCAACGTAATCAAAGCCCTCGACGAAGGGGAAGAAGTAGTTGTGGAAAACGTCCTGACCCGTAGCGGAGAGCGTGCAGAGCGTTCTGCCGTGGAACGAGTTTACAAGCGTCAGAATTTTGTGCCTGCCCGCGCCGTATTTGTCAAAGCTGTATTTTCTCGCGAGCTTTATAGCGCACTCGTTTGCCTCCGCACCCGAGTTTCCGAAAAACACCTTTGAAAAGCCCGCTGTCTCGCACAGGGTTTTCGCAAAATCAGCCTGGACTTTGGTGTAATAGTAATTCGAGGTGTGCTGGATTTTCCTTGCCTGGGAACAGATAGCCTCCACCCACTCGTCATTGCAGAACCCGAGAGAATTTGTGCCTATTCCCGAACCGAAGTCGATGTACTCCTTGCCGTCCTCGTCAGTCATAATTTCGCCGTTTCCGTGTTCGGGAACAAGGTCGTATCTGCCGTAGGAGTGCATAACGTACTTGTTGAACTGCTCTATAGTATTCAAAATTATCACCTCACGCAATTATCATAGTGCCCGCGCCGATGTCGGTCAAAAGCTCGATTAAAATGGAATGCGGAATACGCCCGTCGATTATGTTCGCCTGCTTTACGCCGCGCCTTACAGCCTCGACGCAGCAGTCTATCTTCGGTATCATACCGCCCGACACGATGCCCTGTTTTTTAAGGAACGGAACCTCGCTTACGCCGATTGTGCGGATAATGGTGTTTTCGTCGTCCTTGTCCTCAAGAAGCCCTTTGATGTCGGTAAGCAGTATAAGCGACGGGGCCTTCATTTCCGCGGCAATTCTCGCGGCAGCAGTATCGGCGTTTATGTTGTAGACCGTGCCGTCTTTTCCGCGCCCGATGGTTGAAATAACGGGAATATAGCCGTTGTCGAGGGCGTTTTGAATAACCATGGGGTTAATTTTGGTAATCTCCCCGACATAACCAAGATTGGGGTCGAGAGTTTCCGCTTCTATAAGATTGCCGTCCAGCCCGCAAAGCCCGATAGCCGAGCCGCCGTGGCTTTCAAGCATAGAAACCAAGTCCTTGTTGACCTTTCCCGCGAGAACCATCTGAACGATGTCGATAGTTTCCTCGTCGGTATAGCGCAGACCGTTTACGAATTTGCTCTCCTTGCCGGTTTTTTTGAGCATATCGTTTATCTCGGGACCGCCCCCGTGCACCAGCACGACCTTTATCCCGACCAGCGAAAGAAGAACAATGTCCTCCATAACCGCCTGTTTTAATCTGTCGTTGGTCATGGCGTTTCCGCCGTATTTTACAACAACGACCTTGTTGTTATACTTTTGCAGGTAGGGAAGAGCCTCTACCATAACGTTTGCCCGAACGTCATAATCAATCTGCATTTTTAATACCTCTTTAACTTAAAATTCCCCAAACCAATTATGTCCTGTATTCCGCGTTTATCTTAACATACTCAAACGTAAGATCGCAGCCCCACGCAATCGCGCTGCCCTCGCCGCTGTGGAGATCCACGAGAATTTTAATCTCGTCCTCCGAGAGTATCTCCTTCGCGGAATCCTCCGAAAACGCTATGCCCGCGCCGTCTGCGCACACTGTAAGCTTTCCCTTAGCACTCGCAAGCTCCACCGAAACAGCGTTTATGTCAAAATCCGCGTCCGCATAGCCTATTGCGCAGAGAATTCTGCCCCAGTTTGCGTCCGCCGCAAACAGAGCCGCCTTGACAAGGCTTGACGAAATAACCGATTTCGCGACAACCTTTGCCGTATTTTCGTCGGGCGCGCCGTTTACCATGCACTCGACAAGCTTTGTCGCGCCCTCGCCGTCGCGGGCGGTTTCCCGCGCCAAATTCATCATAACTGCATAAAGCGCGTTTTCAAAAATCTCGTAATTCTTGTCCTCGCAGATAATCTCATTATTTCCCGCAAGACCCGAGGACATGAGAATAAGCGTATCGTTTGTGGAGGTGTCTCCGTCGACGCTTACCATATTGTAGGTGAGGGAATTCACCTTGCGCAGAGCCTTTTGCAGAAGCTCTCCGTTTATGCAGACATCTGTCGTGATAAACGCCAGCATTGTGCACATATTCGGATTTATCATACCGCTTCCTTTGGAAATTCCCCCGAGACGGCACTTTTTCCCGTCCAGCTCAAACTCCACCGCAAGCTCCTTTTTGCGGGTGTCGGTGGTCATAATCGCTTCGCACGCGTCGCCGCTTCCGTCTTTTGACAGCGATTTTGCAAGCGTGGGAATTTTTATCTTAATGGGCTTTATGTTAAGCTTTTGCCCGATAACGCCCGTTGAACCGACCAGAACGTCGTCAGAGTCAATATTCAACGCCTGCGCACACAGCTCGCACATTTTTTCGGCAATCTCAACGCCGTCGGGATTGCAGGTGTTGGCGTTTCCGCTGTTTACTATAACCGCCTGCGCGTAACCGTCCTTAAGATGTTCGCGGGAAACGATTATCGGCGCGCCTTTTACCTTGTTTGACGTGAAAAGAGCCGCCGTTTTGCACCTCTCTGTGCAGGAAATCATGGCAAGGTCGCGCTTTGTGGTGTTTCCCGCCTTAATTCCCGCGATAACGCCGCCCGCGGTAAAGCCTTCCGCCGCGCATACTCCGCCTTCAACAAATTCATAACCCTTAAATTTAACCATTTCAATCACTCCAGACCTGTTTTTTCGTCAATTCCCATCATAATGTTAAGGCACTGAACCGCCGCGCCCGAAGCCCCCTTGCCGAGGTTGTCAAGCCGAGAGCAGAGAATCATACGCTCGTCGTTGCCGTTTACAAATAATTCCATATTGTTTGTCCCGCTTAAGTTGTTAGAGCCGATAAAGCCGTCCTGCGGTTCGCCCTCTGACATAACCTTCACAAAATGCGCGTCGGCGTAATATTCGGATAGAGCTTTCCTCACGTCGGATACCGTGTATTTTTTCGCAAGAAGCCTTGTATGAAGCGGCAGAGACACCACCATTCCGCTGAAAAAATCGCAAATCAGCGGATTAAACGACGGAGCGTATTCCAGACCGCAGATTTTCTGCATTTCGGGGAGATGCTTGTGCTGCTGCGACAACGCGTACTGTCTCGGAGAATTGTACTCCTCGGGGCGGTTTTCGCCCTCGTAGACCGCAATTGCCTTCTTTCCCGCGCCGCTGTACCCCGAAACCGCATGAACGCAGACGGGATAATCCGCGGGCATAATTCCGAGCTTTACAAG
>CANRIQ010000140.1 GCA_947630655.1 uncultured Clostridia bacterium
CTTCCTAAATACTCGAAGCTGTCGCAGGTGCAGCCTGTTTCCTCGCGAAGCTCGCGCAGACCGCACGCGCGGTGGTCCTCGCCATATTCGAGCTTGCCGGCGGGGATTTCAAGCAAGACTTTCCCGTGGGGATAGCGAAACTGTCGCACAAAAAGCACGTTTTCCGCGTCGTCCAGAGCCACCACGCACACGCCGCCCGGGTGCTTTACCACCTCGCGGAGAGCCGTTTTTCCGTTTGAAAGCTGTGCCTCGTCGCGCCAGACCTTGATTATTTTGCCGTCGTAGACAAGCTCACCCGAAAGGCGTTTTTCCTCTAATTTCATAAAATTCTCCTTACTCGCCGTTATCGCCGCTGTCCGTATTATTCCCGGTTTCCTGCTCCTGCTTTTTCTGCAAATCAAGCTCCTCCATAACACGGTATGCCTCGTCGTCCTCGGTTATTCGGGAATTGCGCTCGCGGGGCTTTCGTGCGCTGAAGTCGATTTTCTCCATGCTTACAAAGTCCTCCGAAGCCTCGGGGAAAACAAGCTCGGACGTTTCGTCGCCCGCGCGCTCGGGACAGTTGTAAATCTGCTCCGAAAGCTGACGGATATACGTCGCGTGAGCCTTTACGCCGTCAACCTGATCATAAGGATAAAGATGAACATAAGGCTTTGCTTTATCGCCCTTTACCTTCACGAGATAATACATATACGCGCACAACAGCACCACTCCCGCAATGCTGAGAATTATGCCGAGCGTAAGCCCCGGCGTGCGGTACTTGAACACAATATCGCAAACTCCCGCGGGAACGCGCACCGCGCAAAATCCGCCGTCTATTTTCTCGACCTCGGCGGGTGTGCCGTTTATCTCCGCGCTCCAGCCCTTGCAGAACGGCACGGTGAACATAACGAGCTTTTCCGTATCATAGCTCGAAACCGCCGTAAAGCCCTCGCTGTTTACGGAAAACTGCGAAACGCCCTCGGCAATCCTTGCTTCTGCGTCCTTTTCAAACTGCGTCTGATTGACGACTCCCGCGAAATCGGGATCCTCATGAACCAGAATATCCGAGAATTTTTTAACCTGCTCGTCTGTCAGAATAGCCGCCCTTACCATAAGATTGTCAACCTTTACATTGCCCTTTGCCTCGTCTATCGTGTAATAGCTGTCGTAGGCAAAGCCCATGGGCAGTGCGTATTTTGTCGTGTAAATATCGTAATCGCCCTGCGTTTCCATATAATCGTAAATCGCAAGCTTTAAAATATCGCTGCGGCGGTCGCTGTCTTTCATGGACTTCGGAACCATGATGTATTTAACGCGCGTTAAAGCCCTTAAAGCGTATCTGTCAAGCTTTGGCGCGGAATTTACCGAGCGCGGCTCGCCCAGAAGCTCGTACATCTCGAAGGTTGACCCCGGGACAATGCTTGTAAAGCTCTTTAAGGAGCTCATTCCCCACAGCATATTGACATTATTGGTCTCGTTAAGTCCCTCTATACGGTAAAAATCGGGGTCGTTTATCGTAAACTCTGCATTCATGGTCTTGTTGTACGAATAAAGATTAGGACCTATTATTCTCCCGTAGCCGATGAAATAATATCCCAGCACCAGAGAGCAGACCATTACAATGCCCGTAAGGCGTCTCATAAACTTTTTCTTCGGGAGCTTCCCGCGCATTTTGAGAACCAGCCACAATACCACCAGAAAGCCCACCGCTATCGCAAGCGACACCCATACCGCGGGGTTCAGCTTGCCGTCCTTGTCGTTCGTTAAAAAGCGCGGGACAAGCTCGGTTTTCGTCTCGCCCGTGGCTTTGTCGGTGGTTTTTTTGGTGAACGGCGCAAGCGTCGAAAGCGTTGCCATAAGAAGCGTTACAACAGCGCAGAATTTCATGCCGAACCGCAGATCAAGCTCCTCGTGTTCGAGAGTATACGCCGTCGCAAGGCAACAGATAAGCTCGGGCATATACCACCAGCGTGTGTAGAAGTTGTTGTTGAACATCGTAAACGCCGCGTTTAGCCCGGGAATAAGCGACATTCCGAGGCAGATGACCATAACCACCCTTGCCCAGTGACCCTTTGCGCCCTTTATAAACGCGACAACGCCCGCCATTGAAAACAGCGGCAGATAGAGCGCGACGCTTGACCATTTCCCGTCCGCGAGATTGAACATATTATTCCGCGCGGAGACCTCGGGCGGGAGGAAAATCCCCTCCAGAATAAGCCCGTAACGCTGTTCCCTCCCGTAAAACAGGAAGCTCCAGTCGGTGAGGGTGTTGTGTGCGCGCGGCACGTCCAGCACCTGATAAATAGACGGAATGAACAGAATTCCCGCTATCATCACGCCTACGACGCTTTCAAACGCAAGACACAAAAAGTCCTTGAGGTTAAGATCAAAACGCTTATCCATAGCGAACCTGCAAAGGAAATAGATGATGAGGAAAATTACCTCCTGAATGAAAAAGAAATAGTTCGCCAGAGCGTTTAATGCAACCGTCAGCGCGAATATTCCGCGGCGTTTGTTTACTACCGCTTCCTCAAGCCCCACAAGCAGCAGCGGAAACCAGATATACGCGTCCTGAAACTGGAAAAAGACGTTGTAGAGATTGAAGCTTGAAAACGCGAACAAAAGCCCGCCGATAAGAGCGGTCCGGGGCTTTGTCACAAAGCGTCTGATGTAGACGAACGAAAACAGCGAAATAAGCCCGAATTTCACGCAGAGAAGCGGAGCCATAAGATACGGCGACCAGCTTGCGGGAAACAGAGTCATAAACCAGAAAAACGGGCTTCCGAGCGTGTAATAGGTGTAGCTTCCGACAAAATTCGCCCCGAGGTCGGTGTGCCAGTCCCAGCCGAGCGTGCCGTCGTGGACAGCCTGCACGCACATCTTGAAAAACGGTATCTGCTGGGCATTGTAATCCCCGTAGAAAACGAAAAATCCGCCGTCTATCGCCGCAAAGGGCAAAAACAGAGCCGCCGCCATTATCAGAGCGATAAAGAAAGACTTTTGATAATACTTTTTCTCTTGCTTATACATAATTTCCTCCGAAAATAAACCCTTACATCTTCTCGGGTGCTTCGACCTTCAAAAGCGCGAGAACGTTCGAAATGACCGTTTTTGCCGCCTTGCAAAGCGCGAGCCGGGAGCCTTTGACGTTCTCGTCGGGAGCGTCCTTTATCGGGCAGGAATCGTAAAATTTGTGATAAATCTGCGCTAACTCGTAGATATATTTTGTCAGCTTGAACGGGCTGTATTCAGCGGCAGCCTCGTTGATAAGTTCGGGCAGAGCCGCGATTTTTCTTATAAGCGCGCATTCAGCCTCTTCGGTATACAAAGCGTTTTCGGCGTTTATGCCGCTGTCGGACATTTTCTCCAGAACGCGGCAAATTCTCGCGTGAGCGTACTGAACATAGAAAACGGGGTTTTTGGAGCTTTCCTCAACCGCAAGATCAAGGTCGAAATCAAGCTGGGAATTGGTGTCGCGGAGATTGAAGAAAAAGCGCGCGTTGTCTATCGGGACTTCGTCAAGCAATGTCGCCAGAGTTATCGCCTTGCCCGAACGCTTTGACAGCTTTACCTGAACGCCGTCGCGCACCAGCATCACCATCTGGCAGATTACAGCGTCCAGCCGCCGCTCGTCAATGCCCATTGCCTTCAGGCAGACGCGCATTCTCTTTACATAGCCGTGATGATCCGCCCCGAGAACGTCTATCGCGCGGTCGTAGCCGCGGGTAACAAGCTTGTTGTAATGATACGCAATATCGGGGACAATGTACGTCGGAAAGCCGTTTGACCGCACAAGCACAAAATCCTGCTCGCCGCCCAGCTCCATCGCCTTCAGCCACAAAGCCCCGTCCTTTTCGTAGGTGTGACCGTTCCTTTTAAGCGTTTCAATCACGCCGTTCACCGCGCCGCTTTCGTGGAGAGTGCTTTCCTTGAACCAGTTATCGTATTTAATGCGGTATTTCAGAAGATCGCTCTCAAGCCGCGCCTCGTTTATCGGCAGAGCGTACTCCACAAGAGCCCTTTTACGCTCGTCCTCGGGCTTATTTGCAAAATCCTTGCCGTGTATATCGTAGAAATTCTTTGCGTGCTCGATAATATCCGCGCCGAGGTAAACGTCGTCGGGCATATAAAACGGCGCGTTTTTATCGGCGGGCTTGTCCTCGGTATCGACAACCGTTTTCGCGTATATCGTATCGCAGATTTTTTCAAGATCATTCCGGCACTCGGAAATGATTTTCTGACCCTCAACGCTGCAAAGCTGCATAAAACGCAGATCCAGCGACTTTCCGAATTTTGCAACCTGATTTCCCGCGTCGTTGATGTAAAACTCGCGGTCGGCTTTATACCCCGCTTCCTCGAGAATTGACGCCAGACAGTCGCCGATAGCACCTCCGCGGGCGTTGCCGATATGCATGGGACCCGTGGGGTTCGCCGAAACGAATTCCACCAGAACGCGCTTGCCTAAGCCTAAATCTGTCTTTCCGTAATCGCTGCCGAGCTGTAGAACATTCTTCACAACGCCCGAAAACCAGTTTTTCCCGAAAAAGAAGTTGAGGAAACCCGGACCCGCCGCCTCTATCTTATCAAAGCTTGTCCCGTCAAGCACGGAAGCCTCGATAATCTGCGCGGCAAGAGCCCTCGGATTGGTTTTAAGAGCCTTTGCGCACACCAGTGCGGCGTTCGCCGAAAAGTCCCCGTGCACCGAATCCTGCGGGGTCGTAATCTGAAACGCGGGAAGCGGCTCAGGCGGAATTTTCCCCTCCGCCACAAGCCTTCCGAGCGCGTTTATGATAATCTCCTTTATCTCGGACTTTGCGTCCTTAACTGCATTATAATACATAGCTGTCTTTGTTGTTCCTTTCTTTTTTTACATACGAACCTTAATTCTTATCTCGTTTTCGGTCATAAGACCCGCGTTTACGTCAACGGAATATTTAAGGTGAATTTCCCCGCCGTTAGAGGTGAGATTTTGCTTCATAAAGGACGTTGTAATCCCCACCATGCAATCGCCGTATTCCGTGCCGTAATGGCAGTAATGCCGAACGCCGTTTTCAAAGACAAGCCCCGTAAACGTCGTTCCCGTGCGCGTCATCATAAGCATATTATCGTCAACCTTAAGCTGCGCGTGACTGCCCTCAAAGCCCGTCGCTTCGCTTTCGTCATAGTCGATATAATACGACCCGTCGTGAAAACGAAACTCTCCGCGCGTAAACAGCTCCGACTCGTCGGTAACGCCGTCGGCAGTCTGCCGTATTTTCAGAATTATCGAACAGTTCTCCATTCTCCTTGCTTTTCGCTCCCTTTTTTTGAAATTCCGCCGAAAATCAGCCGTTGCGCTCTATTGCAAGCTGTATAAGCCTGTCTAAAAGAGCGGGATACGGAATGCCCATATTCTCCATAAGCTTCGGATACAAGCTTATC
>CANRIQ010000141.1 GCA_947630655.1 uncultured Clostridia bacterium
GATACTGGAACGGGCAGGTCATGGGGCGCAGCGCGAAGCATTCCTTTGTTTCATCGTTCGGGTCGCCCAGAACAAACATTCCGTCGAGATAGTGATCCCAATGTCCCGAGATTTTGTACAGCTCGCGCTTTGCCATATACGGCGTTTTTGTGCGGACATAACCGCGCGAGTCCTCTAAGTCCTCCACCCAGCGCGACAGTATCTGAATGACCTTCGCGCCCTTCGGCAGAAGAATAGGCAGACCCTGCCCGATATAGTCCACGGTGGTGAAATATTCAAGCTCGCGCCCAAGTTTGTTGTGGTCGCGCTTTTTAGCCTCTTCAAGGCGTTCAAGGTGCTCGTTCAGCGCGTCCTTCGACGGAAACGCCGTTCCATAGATACGCGTCAGCATCTTGTTCTTCTCGCTTCCCCGCCAGTAAGCTCCCGTAACGGAGGTAAGCTTAAACGCCTTTACCGAAGAGGTTGACATAAGGTGCGGACCGGCGCACAGGTCGGTAAAATCGCCCTGCCTGTAGAACGAAATAGGCTCGCCCTTGTCGGCGTGTTCGCGGCAAAGCTCGACTTTATACGGCTCGCCCTGCTCTTCAAGATACTTTATCGCCTCGTCGGGGGACATCTCGAACTGTTCGAGCTTTATCGCCTCCTTGACGATTTTCTTCATTTCCGCTTCTATTTTAGCAAGAGTTTCGGTCGTAAACGGCTCTTCCGTGTCAAAATCGTAGTAAAATCCGTTGTCGATAGCGGGACCTATCGCAAGCTTAGTATTCGGGAAAAGGCGTTTTACCGCCTGCGCCAGAATATGCGACGCGGTGTGGTTGAAAGCGCGTCTGCCCTGCTCGTCCTCGAACGTCAGAAGGTTTACGGTGCAGTCGCCGTCGATTTTTGTCCGCATATCGCAGACCTTGCCGTTAATTTCCGCGGCACAGACGGTTTTTGCTTCTCCAAGCTCCCGCGCGATGTCGAATACCGACAATCCCGCCTCAAACTCTCTTGTTTCTCCGTTTTTCAGTGTGATTTTCATAGTTAAAGATCCTTTCCGATAGGCTGTACGAACGCCTGCTCGTTGTTTTTGACAGCTTTTTGCTATCAACTTATTCTATTTTACTACTATTGCACGAAAAAGTCAAGCAAATTTCGGTAATTAAGAGTATTATTGCGCAAATTTTGGCAAAAAAATACTTGACAATCGGGAAAAAACGGTGTAAAATAGAAAGTGGATAATTCTGCGCGGGAGTATTTTGCGCATTAGGGGACAGCGGAAATTCCTCCGTTCCCCCTTATCGGGAGTGTGCAGGTATAAAGCGCGGTTTTCCGACGCGCCTTCGGGATACGGTTCGGGCGGCTTGCGGGTCTTTCGCGGGACAAGCACGGGGCGTTTTCGGCGAGGGTTATCACTATTCCCGCGGGCTGCGGGAAATAACGCGGAAAATTGGTTCCGAGCGTGACGCGGGGCGGTAAACCGAGCGGTTTTTCGTTCAGGCTCACTGCCGCGGTCGGGTGAACTTGCTGATTTTAGTGCGTTTTTTAATTCGGACGTTCATATTAAAAGGGGTTGAATCACGAAAGCCTTCGGGTGATCGCGATTCAACTCTTTTTTGCGCGCTTTTTCAAAAATTCGCCAAAAAGCGCGATAAAGCGCAGAAAAACGCAAAAAACCGCCCGAGCAAGTCCCCGGGCGGTTTTATGTATGCTGTTTTCCTTGTTATTCAGCCTTGGGTGCGCCAACCGGGCAGGTGTCTGCGCACGCGCCGCAGTCAACACAAGCGGATCCGTCGATAACGTACTTGCCGTCGCCCTCGGAAATAGCGGAAACGGGGCAGCCGTCAGCGCACGCGCCGCAAGCGATGCATTCATCGGAAATCTGATATGCCATAATAAAAGTACCTCCTGTTTTGTTTTACACTTAAAGCTTTTAAGTGTTATTTCTATTGTAACACATTTTAAGAAAAATGCAAGAGCGTTTTTCATAGAAAATTCGGTGTTATTTTTGTGCATTTTGCCCATGATAACATCTCCCCGCACACAATTCCCCGCGTTTGTTTCAGAGCCGAGGGCAGGGAGCGCAAATCGGCACTTGAAATTTTCGGGCAAATGTTGTATAATAAAAGAGTGAGTATACCATTTTTACCATTTTTCATATTTTTCATAAGGAGCGTGCCTTATATGAAATTGATTTTCGCTATCATAAACAACGACGACAGCCATTCCGTCCAGTCGGCTCTTACAAAAAGCGGCTTTCAGGCGACAAAGCTTGCGTCGTCTGGCGGTTTTTTGCTTTCGGGAAACACCACGTTTATGATCTGCTCGGAGGATGAAAACGTCGATACTATCCTTGAGGTTATCAAAGAACATTCTCACAAACGCCGCCAGTTTGTTCCGAACGCCGCGTCCTACGGCACGGGTACTTACACCGATTTCCCCGTAGAGGTCATGGTCGGCGGTGCGACGGTTTTTGTTACCAATATCGAGAGATTTGAGAAGGTATGAAGCTTTACGGCAAAGACAGCTTAAAACGCCGTCTGGACGATATTGCCAAATGCGGCAGGCTTCCCCATGCGGTTATGTTTTCGGGGACTCCGGGCTGCGGCAGGAAAATAATGGCGCGTTATACGGCACAGCTTTTTTTGTGCGGGAATGTGGGAGATAACGGTCCGTGCGGAGAATGCGCGGCTTGCCGAAACGTTGAGCATGACAACCACCCCGACGTTATTTTTGTAAAGCGCGAATGCGGCGGAAAATACGCGATGGAGCCTTTAAGGGCTGCACTTCGCGGCACGGTGATAAAGCCGATAAGCGGGAGCGTTCGGGTCTACATTTTCGAGGACTGCGGCGATATGGAAACGCTGCACCTTAACACCCTGCTTAAGGTAATTGAAGAGCCGCCCGAGCATCTGCGGTTTATTTTCACCTGCGAGAACACAAGCGTTATCCCCGAGACGGTAATGTCCCGCGTGACGGCGTTTGAGGTAGGCGCGACGAGCGAGGAGGACTGCAAGCGTTATCTTTGCGATAACGGCGCAGAACCGAGCCGCGCGGAAGAGCTTTCGGCGGCGTTTTCGGGGAATATTGAAAAATGCCTTAAGGCTCTCGAACAGGACGATGACGATAAAAAAACCGACGAGCTCGCACTTTTGAAAACCGCTCAGGCGGCGGCTGCGGCTATCGGGCGGCGCGACGGATTTTCGGCGGCTGCGGCGTTGTCCTCGCAGAGGGGTTATTCCGATTTGGCGGAGGTTATGGGTTATCTCGCGAATATTGTCCGCGACGCGCTTGCTTTAAAGGTCGGCGAGCCCGCGGAATTTTTCGGAAAAGAGGAGGCAAGGGCTATTGCCGCCGCTTTTTCACAGGAGGAAATTGTGAATATGTTAAACGTCCTGTTCGAGGTCGAGAAAAACGAGATTTTTAATATCAGCACCTCGCTTACTGCGGCGTATTTCACTTCTAAGATAATGTAATTCAGGAGCAGAACAATGGAAAACAACGAATACTTTACGGAAAAAATCGCCCCGAAGAAACCAAACGGCGACAATCCCGCCGAAAACGCGGCGAAAAATTTAAATTCCGACAAAACCCGAAAAAACGATTTTCACAGAGAGCAGGAGCCGTCCGGGCAGACGGATAATTCCGCGCTTGTGGAGATAATCGGCGTGCGGTTCAAGGACGTGGGAAAGGTCTATTATTTTTCGCCGAACGGCGTTTCCTTCAAGCGCGGCGAAAAGGCTATCGTGGAGACCGCCCGCGGGGTCGAGTGCGGGGAAATTGTTCTCCCGAACAGAGATATTCCCGAAAGCGCGCTTGTATCTCCCTTGAAAAAGATTATCCGCAAAGCCGACGGCAAGGATATTAAACAGCTTGAACAGAATGTTGCCAAAGAACGCGAGATTATGCAGACGTTTTCCGAAAAAATCGCCGCGCATAAGCTGGATATGAAGCCAATCGACGTGGATTGCACGTTTGACGGCAGCAAAATTCTGTTTTATTTCACTTCGGACGGCAGAGTGGATTTCAGAGAGCTTGTAAAGGACTTAGCGTCGATTTACCGCACGAGGATAGAGCTGCGCCAGATAGGCGTCCGCGACGAGGCGAAAATGCTCGGGGGACTTGGTATTTGCGGCAGACCGTTTTGCTGTGCAAGCTTTTTGGGGGAGTTTCAGCCTGTTTCCATAAAAATGGCAAAGGAACAGTCGCTGTCGCTTAATCCCACCAAAATTTCGGGCACCTGCGGCAGACTTATGTGCTGTCTTAAATACGAGCAGAACTGCTATGAGGACTTCCTGCGGACTACGCCGAAGGTCGGCGCGTATGTCGAAACTCCCGAGGGTCGCGGCGTTGTGGAGGAGGCTAATCTTCTTACGGGAATTTTGAAGGTAAAGCTGGAGAAGAAGCCCGATGTTCCGATTTCCATTGACAAGGCGGAGGTAAGGGTTATAAAGGACGGCAAAATACAGGTAAACCGCGAAGAAATAAAGGCTCTGAAAAAGCTGGAGGAGAATTAAGTCCGAACACAAAAATCCCCGCAAGACGGATTTTCCGAACTGCGGGGTTTATTCTATGACGATCTGCGGGAGAATTTTTTCGAGGGTAGCTTCGCCTATACCGTTGATTTCAAGCAGCTCCTCCGCCGAGGTGAATTCGCCGTTTTCTTCGCGGTAGGCTACGATGCTTTCGGCGGTTTTCTCGCCTACGCCGTTTATTTTCTGAAGCTCTCTGACAGAGGCGGTGTTAAGGCTTATCGGCGGGAATTTTTCGGGCGGTTCAACAAAATCCCCCTTGTCGGCAGCGGAAATCGCAAGCTCGCCGCGCAAAAGGTTATAAAACGCGCAAAGCACCAACGCCGCTCCGAGAGCCGTTCTCGCAAACGCCGCGAGATAGGTTTTCAGTCTTAGCCGTATGTCCATAAAATCACCCTACTATATCTTATCACCAAGCGCGGATTTTGTCAAGTACCGCCGTTTTCGTGAAAATTCTTCCCATTTCCGCGGGGAAACCGCCCTTTTCAGCCGTAAAACAGGAATTTTTGGGTAACCGCAAGCTGCACAAACCTCAAAACCGCACCGGAAAGTGCGGATTTCGCTAAATTTCGCGCATTTTCCCCGTAAAATTCGGGAAAATCAAGGAAAACCGCGATTTATTCCCCGTTCCCCCGTTATCAGAACAGCATTTTGCCCGAGCTTCGCGCAAATTTGTCATATTTTCACGGGGAAACCACCCTTTTCAGCCGTAAAACGGAAATTTTGGGTAACCGCAAGCTGCACAAACCTCAAAACCGCTCCGGAAAGCGCGGGTTTCGCTAAATTTCGCGCATTTTCCCCGTAAAATTCGGGAAAATCAAGGAAAACCGCGATTTATTCCCCGTTTCCCC
>CANRIQ010000142.1 GCA_947630655.1 uncultured Clostridia bacterium
CCGAAACGCGCGAGGAGCTTCACGAGATTGCGACAAACGGCTTGCGGCTCTCGCCGATTACGCAAATTCTTGTCGAAAAGTGCATTTCGGGCTGGAAAGAGATTGAGTTTGAGGTTATGCGCGACAGCAAGGGCAGCGTAATCACCGTCTGCTCTATGGAGAATTTTGACCCCGTGGGCGTGCATACGGGAGACAGCATTGTTGTCGCTCCGTGCGTGACGCTTGCCGATAAGGAATATCAGATGCTTCGCACCGCGGCGTTGGACATTATTCAGGCTCTTAAGGTCGAGGGCGGGTGCAACTGCCAGTTCGCGCTGAAGCCCGACAGCTTTGAATACGCCGTTATCGAGGTTAATCCCCGCGTATCAAGGTCGTCAGCATTGGCGTCGAAGGCTACGGGTTATCCTATAGCAAAGGTTGCCGCAAGAATAGCCGTGGGATATACACTCGATGAAATAATAAATCAGGTCACGGGGAAAACCTACGCCTGCTTTGAGCCCGCGCTGGATTATCTTGTAGTTAAATTCCCGAAATGGCCTTTTGATAAATTTGTATACGCGAAAAAAACTCTCGGCACGCAGATGAAGGCGACGGGTGAAATTATGGCTATCGCGCCCTCGTTCGAGGCGGGAATGATGAAGGCTGTCCGCTCGATAGAGCTCGGAATGGACACCATGACGAAAAAGGAGTTTACGAAGTTCACCGACGAGGAGGTTTTAGCGAAGCTCTCGGACGTTGACGTCGACCGCTCTTTTTGCGTGTTTGAGGCGTTGAAACGCGGGATTTCTATCGACAAAATTCACGATATTACAAAAATCGACAAGTGGTTTATCTCGAAGCTTAACAACCTTGTCGGTTTGGAAAAATGGCTTTCCGAGGGAGAGCTTACCGAGGAAAAGTATCTCACCGCGAAAAAATACTGCTACCTTGACAGCACGATAGAGCGCATTTCGGGACAGAAAATCGCCGACAAGAGCTTTGAACGGCGGCTTGCGGTGTACAAAACGGTGGATACCTGCGCGTCGGAATTCGCCGCGGAAACGCCGTATTTCTACAACTGCTTTGACCGCGAAAACGAAGCTGCGGAGTTTATCGCCGCGCACCCGTCCGACAAGAAAAAGGTTATCGTGTTCGGTTCGGGACCTATCAGAATTGGTCAGGGAATTGAGTTTGACTACTGCTCGGTTCACTGCGTGTGGACGCTTAAAGAAGAGGGCTGCGAGGCTATTATCTGCAACAACAACCCCGAAACCGTTTCCACCGATTTTGACACGGGAACGCGCCTTTATTTCGACCCGCTGACGAAGGAGGACGTTGAGGCTCTTATCGCGACCGAAAAGCCCTATGGCTGCGTTGTGCAGTTCGGCGGGCAGACAGCGATAAAGCTTACAAAGCATCTCACCGAAATGGGCGTTCGTATTCTCGGAACGCAGGCTGCCGATATTGACGCAGCGGAGGACAGAGAGCTGTTTGACGAGCTGCTTGAAAAATGCGGAATTCCCCGCCCGCAGGGAGAGACTGTTTTCACGACCGAGGAGGCTCTCAAAGCCGCAAACGAGCTGGGTTATCCCGTGCTGCTGCGCCCGTCATACGTTCTGGGCGGTCAGAATATGATAATAGCGCACTCCGACTCGGACGTTTCGGAATATATGAAGATAATCACCGCAACGGAGCTTGAAAACCCCGTGCTTATTGATAAGTATATGATGGGTACGGAAGTCGAGGTTGACGCAATCTGCGACGGCGAGGACTTTGTAATTCCGGGAATTATGGAGCATGTCGAGCGCGCGGGAATTCATTCGGGAGACAGTATCTCGATTTACCCGTGTCAGAACCTCTCGGCGCATATTAAAAAGGTCATTATCGACTACACCGAAAAGCTTGCAAAGGCTTTGCATGTCATAGGGCTTGTCAACATTCAGTATGTTGTATACAACCATGAGGTTTTCGTTATCGAGGTAAATCCGCGCTCGTCGCGCACCGTGCCGTATATAAGCAAGGTCACGGGAGTGCCGATGGTTGACCTTGCGACAAAGATTATCCTCGGCAAAAAGCTGAAGGATATGGGCTATAAGAGCGGACTGTATCAGGAAAGCCCGTATGTCGCGGTAAAGGTGCCTGTTTTCTCGTTTGAGAAGCTGCACGATGTGGATAATCAGTTAGGTCCCGAGATGAAGTCCACGGGCGAGTGCCTAGGCATTGCGAAAACGTTCGGCGAGGCTCTTTATAAGGGGCTTACCGCGGCGGGATACAAGTTCCACCACAACAGGGGCGCGGAAAACGGCGAGGGGCGCGGCGTTCTTATCTCGGTGCGCGACAGCGACAAGAACGAGATTATCGAAATCGCGTCGCGGTTCGAGGCACTGGGCTTTAAGATTTACGCGACGGGCGGCACGGCGTCGGTTTTAAACCGCAATATGATTGCCGCAAACCACGTTTACCGTATTCACGAGTATAAAGAACCGAATGTTATAACGCTGCTTGAAAGCGGCGAGATAAGCTATGTTGTTTCAACGTCCGAAACGGGCAGAAAGCCGTCGCTTGATTCCGTGAGAATGAGAAGAAAAGCCGTCGAGCGTTCTATCGTCTGCCTTACGGCGATTGATACCGCAAACGCGCTGCTTGACTGCCTTGAAATGCAAACCACTATCGACGATGTGGAGCTTGTGGATATAACAAAAATTTGACAAGGGGGATAATATGTATTTTTGCGGAAAATATCCCATAATTGAAAAGAAAACGCTCGGCGCGGAGATTTATTCCGTGACGGTTTACGCTCCCGAGCAGGCAAACGCCGCTTCTGTAGGGCAGTTTGTAAACATTTCCGCTCCGGGTTACACTCTTCGCAGACCTATTTCCATTTGCGGGATAGACCGCGCAAAAGGCACGCTGCGGTTTGTGTTCGAGGTGCGCGGCGAGGGCACAAAAGCCATCGCGGCGGAGAACGATACCCTCGATATTTTAGGACCGCTCGGAAAGGGGTTTGAAATTCCCGAAAGCGGGAAAATCATCACGGTAGGCGGCGGCATCGGCGTGCCGCCGCTGCTCGGAATTTCAAAGCTTGCGGGAGAGCGCGTGACTGCGATACTGGGATTTCGCGATTATTCAAAAATTATCCTCGATAAGGAATTCTCCGAAAACGGCTCAAAGGTAATCCTCTGCACCGACGACGGAAGCGTCGGCAGAAAAGGGGTGGTGTCCCTGCCGCTTGAAGAGGAGCTTCAAAAGGGCGGCGTTGCGGCGGTAATGGCGTGCGGTCCTATGCCGATGCTTAAAGCGGTCGCGGACGTGTGCAAAAGGCTGAACACCCCCTGTCAGGTGTCTCTTGAACAACGAATGGGCTGCGGCGTGGGAGCGTGCGTGGTGTGCTCGTGTATGACCGTTAAAAACGGCGAAGAGCTTTATTCGCGGGTGTGCAAGGACGGTCCCGTGTTTAACGCGGAGGAGGTGAGGTTCTGATGTCGGACGCTTTGAAGGTGAAAATCGCGGGCGTGGAGTTTAAAAATCCCGTCATCGCCGCTTCGGGAACCTACGGAAACGGCGAGTGCTATACCGATTTGTACCCGATTTCTCGTCTGGGAGGAATTTCCTGCAAGGGCATGACAATCACTCCGAGGCTTGGAAATCCTCCGCCGAGAATTGCCGAAACGCCCTCGGGAATACTGAATTCCGTGGGACTTCAGAACATCGGCGTTCGCGGATTTGCGGAAAAATACCTCCCCGAGCTCAAAAAAAGCGACTGCGTAATTATCGCGAATGTCGCGGGCGCGGCGGTGGAGGATTATATCGCGGCGGCGGAAATTCTCGATTGTACCGCGGTTGATATGATAGAACTCAACATCTCCTGCCCGAATGTAAAAGCGGGCGGCGCGGCATGGGGAATTTCCCGAGAAAACGCCGCAATGGTGACTTCGGCTGTCCGCAGGGCGACCAAAAAGCCGCTTATTGTGAAGCTTACGCCGAATGTCACAGATATTGCCGAGATTGCCAAAGCAGTTGAGGCGGCGGGCGCAGACTCGATTTCGCTGATAAACACCCTGCTCGGCATGAGAATTGACATCAACACCCGTCGACCCACTCTCAAAAACAACATGGGCGGACTTTCGGGTCCTGCGGTGTTCCCCGTGGCGGTGAGAATGGTGCGGCAGTGCTACAAAGCCGTGAAAATCCCGATTATCGGCATGGGCGGCGTGTCCTCGTGGCAGGACGCGGTGGAAATT
Organism: uncultured Clostridia bacterium; assembly: GCA_947630655.1. Taxonomy (GTDB): domain Bacteria; phylum Bacillota; class Clostridia; order Oscillospirales; family Ruminococcaceae; genus CAG-115. Next base: position 4,221 of record CANRIQ010000142.1, read on the forward strand.
ATGCTTGCGGGCGCGGCGGCGGTTCAGATGGGAACGGCTCTGTTTTCCGACCCGTATTCTCCGCTGAAGGTTATCGACGGGCTGGAGGATTATCTCAAACGCGGGGGCATCAGCTCCGTTTCCGAGATTGTCGGAAAATGCGAGGAATGGTGATAACAAAAACATTATGACCGAAGAATTATCCGAAAAATACGAAAAACTGCTCGACTGCCTCCGTGCTCTCGAAAGCACTGCTGTGGCGTTTTCGGGAGGGGTGGATTCCGCGCTGCTGCTGTATGCGGCAAAGGAGGCTCTAAACGACCGAGTTGCCGCAGTTACGGCGAAGTCAACGGTGTTTCCCGAGCGCGAGCTTAAATCTGCGCGGGAGTTTTGCGAAAAACAAAATATCCCGCATTTTGTGATTGAAGTGAATGAACTCGAAATCGAGGGCTTTCGGCAAAATCCCCCGAACAGGTGTTATATCTGCAAAAAACATCTGTTTTCCGAGATTATAAAAACTGCGCATGAGAATAATATGAAACACGTTGCGGAGGGCTCAAATCTCGACGACGAGGGCGATTATCGTCCCGGGCTTCTTGCGATAAAGGAGCTTTCGGTGCTGTCTCCCTTGCGGGAGGCGGGACTTCGTAAAAGCGACGTCCGCGCGATTTCAAAGGCTCTGGGGCTTCCCGAGTGGGGAAAGCCGTCGTTTGCGTGTCTTGCAACTCGTTTTCCCTACGGCGATGAAATTACCGAAGAAAAGCTTTCTATGATCGACCGCGCGGAACAATTGCTGCTGGATATGGGAATTACGCAGGTTCGCGTTAGAATTCACGGGAAAATTGCAAGAATTGAGGCTCTGCCGGAGGAGTTTCAAAAAATACTGAATGAACGCGAGGAAATTTACCGGAAATTTAAGGAAATCGGGTTTGATTATGCGGCTCTTGATTTGCTGGGCTACCGCACGGGGAGTATGAACGAAAGGCTTTGAGTATGGAGGAACGTTTTTCACGGACAGAACGGCTCTTTGGGGCGGAGGCTATGGAGCGGCTGGCTAATGCTAAAATCGCGGTGTTCGGGATAGGGGGCGTGGGCGGTCACGCGGCGGAGGCTCTGGTGCGAAGCGGCGTCGGGAGCGTT
>CANRIQ010000143.1 GCA_947630655.1 uncultured Clostridia bacterium
AGCGAGGTTGACAGCATTAGCTTTTCCAAGCTCGGCGGCATGGAGCGGACGGATATAATTGTCTGCTATACGCTGTTAAATCAGACGGAGAAGATGTTTTCGGTGCTGAATTACAGCGATAAAACGCCGAATATGCTGTATTCGTCGGCGTATTCCGCGCTTATGGTGTACGATCTCAACAACGACGGTCTAAACGAGCTTCTGGCGGTGACGACGGATAAGCTTAATCAGCGGTCGGCGGCAATGCTGTTTACGGAGGAGGAAAGCGGCTTTGTAAAGCTCTCGGAAACCGAGCTTTCGGGCGGGGCGGCGGATTATCTGCGCGCGTCGACGGGGAAGCTGTCCGAGGACAAAAACGCTGTTTTTCTGGATTACACCATGGGCGGCGGGCAGTCGGGGACGGACGTTATTTATTGCTACGGGAACAGCCTTTTCTGCCCCGACAGCGTTGGTCAGAACCCGTCCTCGGCGATAATTTCGCGTCTTGTGAATGATTATATGTCGGAGATTTATTGCAGCGATATCGACAGCGACGGATTTGTGGAAATTCCCGTAACCTCGCCGCTTCCGGGGTATGAAACGCTTACAAAGCCCGAGCAGCTTTGCGCGGTGCAGTGGTATACGGTGACGGATGATAAATTTACCGCGGAGTATTACAGCTATTTTTCGGGAAAATACCGCTTCGCGCTGTTGTTCCCGAACCGTTGGAGGGGCGTTGTGTCCGCGACGGCGGATTTCGCGAATAACGAGATAGTTTTTGTGTCCTACGACCCGGAAAGAGGGTTCGAGGGCTCGTCCGAGCTTATGAGAATACGCGCGGTGGACAAGGACGACGCCGCGGCAATGGAGGCTGCGGGCTCTCTGGAGGTTCTGGGCGAGAGCGAGGAAACGCTTTATTGCTGTATAGAATCCGCGGGTTATAAAACATGGGCTCTTGCACTTACGGAAAGCGAGCTTCAGAACAGTTTTATCATACTTTGACGCAAGGGGTAGCATATGAAGAGAATTCTTGTTGTAGAGGACGAAAATTCGATACGTGATTTTGTGGTGATAAATCTGCGCCGCGCGGGGTATAACGTTACCGATGTTGCAAGCGGCGAGGAGGCTGTGGAGGAGTATCAAAATCAGGGCGGAAGCTTTGACGTGGCGTTGCTTGATATTATGATGCCGGGAATGGACGGGTTTGCGCTGTGCCGCTGGATAAGGGAGCAGAGCGCGGATATCGGGATTATAATGCTCTCGGCAAAGTCGCAGGAGGCGGACAAGGTAAATTGCCTTATGATAGGCGCGGACGATTACGTGACAAAGCCGTTTTCGCCGTCGGAGCTTGTGGCGCGGGTGGACGCTGTTCACAGGAGGGTAAGCGTGGCGCTCGCCCGCCGCGAGGAGGCAAGGACGATAAGCTCGGGGGCGTTTACTCTGGATTATCAGAATAAAATACTCTATCGTTCGGGAATTCCGATTGATCTTACACAAATAGAGTATCATATTCTTGAGCTTCTTATGAAAAACCGCAATACCCCCATGGACAGGCTGTCGATTTTGCGGCATATCTGGGGAGATTCCTATGTCGGAGAGGATAAGGTTATAGACGTCAATATAAGACGGCTGAGAATGAAGATAGAGGAGGATCCCTCTACGCCGAAATTCATTCAGACGGTGTGGGGATTTGGATATAAGTGGAACGGGTGATTAAACAGGAAAAACGCCGCCGCTGGCTGAAAAGCCGTTCCATTGCTATGCGGTGGATGGTCAATACGCTGTCGGTCGTGGCGATACTGCTTATAGTGGTGAATGTCTGCATTTATTACTTTACAAGGCAGTTTTATTACGGTTCTGCGGAGAGCTACGTCATCTCCGAGGCAAACGCCGCGGAAATGGTGCTTACAAGGCTTTACGAGGATCTTTCGTCGAATTATTCCTCCGAGGTCCGCAGGATAATCGAGAATTTCGACAAAAAAGAGCAAATGGAGCTTATGTCGATAAACAACAGCGGCGAGGTCACTCTTTCGTCAAGCGGATTTTCCCCCGACAGGACGTACAATATGCCCGATTACGAAAAGGCTCTTAAAAGCGAGGACGGTTTGGGCGTGTTCCGCGGGCGGGACGGCTCGGAGAACATTCTCGCGGTGACGATAATAATCGCCCGCCCGAGCAGTACGATAAGCGCGCTGCGGTTTGTAAGCTCGCTGTCGTTCGTGGACGCGCAGCTTTCGGCGATTATGGCGGTGTCGCTTATAATAAGCGCGTTTATACTGCTTGTCGTTATCCTTATGGGCGTTTATTTTGTAAAGTCAATCTGCGTTCCATTGGCGCAGATAAGCTACACGGCAAAGCGTTTTGCGACGGGAGATTTTTCCCAGAGGCTTCCCGTGGAGTCAAAGGACGAAATAGGACAGCTTTCGGGCGCGTTTAACGATATGGCGAACGAGCTTGAAAATTCCGAGCAGATAAAAAACGATTTTATAAGCTCGGTATCGCACGAGCTGAGAACTCCGCTTACTGCGATAAAGGGCTGGAGCGAGACGCTGGAGGCGGGATACGACCCCGAGACGTTTTCAAAGGGCATGAAGGTGATTTCGGGCGAGACAAAGCGTCTTGAGCGCATGGTGGAGGAGCTTCTTGACTTTTCGAGGATACAGAGCGGGCATTTTACGCTTGTTCCCGAGATGCTGGACGTTATCGCGGAGCTTGAGGACGCGATGCTTATATATATCGACAACGCGAAGAAGAAAAACGTTTCGATAAGCTATAACGAGCCCGAGTTTATGTGCGTTGTGGCGGGGGATAAAAATCGTCTGCGGCAGGTGTTTATAAACGTTATTGATAACGCGTTAAAATACACCGAAAGCGGCGGTTCGATTGAAATTCTCGCTGAAATGAATGAAAGCTCGGTAGTAATAACGGTTGCGGACACGGGCGAGGGAATTGCTCCCGAGGATCTGCCGAAGGTAAAACAGAAATTCTACAAGGCGAACAGCACCAAGCGCGGCTCGGGGATAGGGCTTGCGGTGGCGGACGAGATAGTGACTATGCACGGCGGCACGCTGGAGCTGGAAAGCGAGCCGGGAGTGGGCACGACGGTGACGATTACGCTGCCGCTTGCTCCAAAGAAGGAAAGGTCGGAAGATGACAAAAAAGGATAGCGGCAAGAAAACCACGATAGGTGGTCAGGCTCTTATCGAGGGGATAATGATGAAGGGCGTTTCGGTGGGCGCGATGGCTGTAAGGAAGCCCGACGGCAGCCTTTATGTCGAGCAGTGGGAGCTTCCCGAAAAAAAGTGGTACAATAAGGCGGTTTTTGTGCGCGGGTGTATAAATTTCATACAGACCCTCAAAGAGGGCTACACCTGCATAAACAAGTCCGCGGAAATAAGCGGCGTCGGCGAGGACGAGGAGCCGACAAAATTCGATTTGTGGCTTGAAAAGACGTTCGGCGAAAAGGGAGCCGTGGCAATAGCGGAGGCTGTCGCGGGGCTTTTGGTTTTTTTGATGATAGCGGCAATGATAGCGACATTTTTCTTTTTGCCGAGCTTTTTGTTCAACCTCATCGAAAAAGCCGTAAGCGCGGATATTTCGATGTGGAAATCCGCGTTCGAGGGCGTTTTAAAGCTTGTTTTGTTCGTTGCATATATGGCTCTCACGGCGCAGATTAAAACCATGAAACGCGTTTATTGCTATCACGGCGCGGAGCATAAGACAATAGCGTGCTACGAGGCGGGAAAACCGCTCACCGTCGAGAATATCAAGACCATGCGGCGTTTTCACCCCCGCTGCGGCACGAGCTTTATCATCATAACGCTTTTGGTAAGCATAATCGTCTATTCGCTCATTCCCATAGACCCCGCGGGCTGGTGGGGAATAGAAAACGCGGCTCTGGCGGCTATATTGCGTGTGCTGATAAAATTGCCCGCTTTGCCCATAATTGTCGGAATTTCGTATGAACTCATCCGTCTTGCGGGCAAGTACACCAACGTCTTTACGAAGATCCTCAGCGCGCCCGGCTTGTGGATGCAGAGGATTACCACCAAAGAACCCGACAGCTCCCAGATAGAAGCGGCAATCGCGGCGATTACTCCGTGTCTGCCGAAAAACGGCGAGGACGACAACTGGTGATGAAATTACGCGAGCTGTACGGCGAGACGGTAAAGGAGCTTTCAAGCCGCTGTGAAAGTGCACAGAACGCACAGAACGCACAGTTTGAGGCGCGGCAGATACTCGAAAAGGCGGGAATTTCGCAGATGAAGCTGATTTGCGAGCCGCAGGAGGACTTGCCCGATGAAACGGTTTTTGCGGTGCGCGAAATGACGAAAAAACGCGTTTTTGGGTATCCGCTTCAGTATATCGTCGGCGAGTGGGATTTTTTCGGGTGTGAATTCAAAGTTGGCGAGGGAGTGCTTATTCCGCGGCAGGACACCGAGGTGCTGGCGCAGCTTGCGGCTGATTTTCTGAATTCCCGCGATAGTGCTGACCGCAGGGTGCTTGATTTGTGTGCGGGAAGCGGCTGTATCGGAATTTCGCTTGCAAAAGAATGCAAAGCCGAAGCGGTCTGTGTGGAAAAGTCCGAGCGGGCGTTTTCGTATCTTGAAGAGAATATCAAAAAAAATTCCGCCGAAGCCGCCGTTAAGGCTCTGCTCGGGGATATTTTCACGCTTGATATAACCGCTCTCGGCAGCTTTGACGCTGTTTTATCAAATCCTCCCTACCTCACGGCAAAGGATATGACAGAGCTTCAGCGCGAGGTGACGTTCGAGCCCGCCGAGGCTCTTGCGGGCGGCGAGGACGGGCTGGATTTTTACCGCTTTATAATCCGCGTTTACCCGAAAATTCTCAAAACGGGCGGGCTTATCGCGGTGGAAATAGGCGCGGATTTGTGCGAAGAAGTTTGCGGGATTTTCCGCGAAAACGGCATAACGCCGCAGGCTCTGCGCGATTATTCGGGGCTTTCAAGGGTGGTTTACGGGTTTAAGTAAATTTTAGACCGTCAAGGTCAGCTTTTCGGTCGGCAAATAGTTTATTCAAAAAGGAGAAAACGGTTATGGCAATGGATAAGAAAAAGGACAAGGCTCCCGCAAAGGCAGTGGAGAAGATTGTAGACATCGAGGACAAGAAAAAGGCTCTTGAAATCGCCATGTCGCAGATAGAAAAGCATTTCGGCGAGGGCACAATCATGTTTATGGGCTCAAACCGCCATATGAATGTGGAACACACCTCCACGGGCTCGCTTATGCTCGACCTCGCGCTCGGTATAGGCGGTCTGCCGAAGGGCAGAATTATTGAGGTTTACGGTGCGGAATCCTCGGGTAAAA
>CANRIQ010000144.1 GCA_947630655.1 uncultured Clostridia bacterium
CCGCGTGATAGCCTGCCTTATCCACCATGTGGCGTAGGTTGAAAACTTAAATCCCTTTGTGTAATCAAACTTTTCGACAGCCTTTATAAGCCCCAGATTGCCCTCCTGAATTAAATCAAGAAACTGCATTCCGCGGCGGACGTATTTTTTCGCAATGCTCACCACAAGACGCAAATTCGCCTCGACAAGCCTCTTTTTCGCGTATTCGTCGCCCGCCTCCATACGCGCGGCAAGCTCGATTTCCTCTTCGGTCGTAAGCAGGGGAATTTTTCCGATGTCCTTTAGGAACGTTTTCACCGAGTCGTCGGGCAGCAGCAAATCCGCGTCCTCGTCGTCGGAATAATCCCTGTCCGCATAGTCCAGAAGATTGTCAATATCAAGGTCGGCGTCAAAGTTGTCGACTATCTTGATATTCATATTGACAATTTTCTCGAAAATGCCGTTAATCTGGTCCGCGTCGAAATTCAGCTCCTCCAGAGCGTCTGTAATTTCCTTTGCGGTCAGACTTCCCTTTTGCTTGCCTTGATTTAACAACTCCTCCAAAGCGTTGGAGAAACCGCCGTTTTCTGTCATTTTCTCGTCTCCTTTATTTTTCGCGCCCATTCGAGCAGCTCGTCGTCGGACATGTTCCCGGGTGATTTTGAAGCGTTCCCGCGGCTGTTCAAAACGTTTATAAAGTCCGGCAGCGCAGCGCTGTCGCGGGCGAACATTTCGTCCTGCGTGATTTTAGTTATTCTGCCCATTTCCATCGGCTCAAATTCCTCGTTAAACAAAGAAATATCGGGCGTATCGCCGTTTTCTATGATTTTTTTCAAGAATTCGTACACTTTTTTATTAAAAGCAGTCGCAAACCCCTGCGTAAGCTGTTTATCCACCTTCTCCAAAGCCTCGGGATTATGAAACAGATAGCAGATAATTCCGCGCTCGGCGCGCTCCTCCTTAGGGAGCATATGCGCGTCGGGGTTAATTTTATCCTCGGGCGCGCGCAAAAACGCGTTCTGTTCGCGGGTATGCAGGCGTTTTTTTGCGCGGAACATCTCGCTTTCGACGGCTTTTTTAACCGTTTCTGCGGGAATATCCGCCGATTTTGCCGCCCTTGATATGTAAACCGCTCTGTCGATTTCGTTTGTAACCTGCGCCAGAAACGGCACGGCTTTTTTTATAAAAGCGGCTCTGCCGTCCGCCGTGTTTAAATCGAACCCCGCGGCAAGCTTGTCCATCTGGTACTCAATAGCTCCCGCGGACTTCTCAATAAGCGAAGCGAACGCGTCCGCGCCGTATTTTTTGATAAACTCGTCGGGGTCCTTCGCGCCCTCGACCTTCAGCACCCTTGCCCTTATTCCCGCCTCGGACAGCAGATTTATCGCCCGCGCGGCGGCTTTTTGTCCCGCCTCGTCGGAGTCGTAGGAGAGAATAACCTCCTTTTTCCCGAGCCGCGAGAGCATATTCGCCTGCTGTGAGGTAAGCGAAGTCCCAAGCGACGCGACGGCGCAGTCAAAACCCGCCTGATGCAGCGCGATTACGTCCATATACCCCTCGCAGAGGATAAAGTAGTCCGCTTTCGTGTTTTTTGCGTAATTCAGTGCGAACAGCAGATTGCTTTTTGAAAACACCATAGTTTCCGCGCTGTTCAGGTATTTCGGAGCATTTTTTTCATCGGTGAGAATTCTCCCGCCGAACGCCGCGACGTTTCCGCGCGTGTCGAAAATCGGGAACATAACGCGGTTTCTGAACTTGTCGTAGAAATTGTTGTTTTTCGCGGAAACCAGCGATCCGTCAAACTGCTCAAAATCGGTGTATCCGAGACCTTTGAGGTAATTGTGCAGAAAATGCCACTCATCGGGAGCAAAACCCAGCCCAAACCGCTTTATCGTTTTATCCGACAGTCCGCGCCGCCGAAGATATGCAAGACCCTCCGCGCCGCGCTCCGAAAACAGCGTTTTGTGGAAAAACGCCCCTGCCGCGCGGTTCATTTCGTACATCCGAAGCCGCTTTTTCGACGCGGCGTCGTCCGCGTCGTCGGGCAGCGACATTCCCGCGCGCTGGGCGAGAAATTTCACAGCCTCAATATAATCGAGATTTTCAATAAGCTTCACAAAGGTGATAACATCGCCGCCGACCCCGCACCCGAAGCAGTGAAAAAGCTGTTTTTCCTCCGAAAAGGAGCAGGATGGCGTTTTTTCCGTGTGGAACGGGCAGCGGCACATATATGTATTCCCCGACCGCCGAAGCTCGGTATAATTCTGCGCGAGAGCGATTATATCGTTTCTGCTCCGAAGCTCGCTTAAATAATCCTCCGACAGGCGCACCCCGCCACCTCCTTTGCAATTTTCGGGCACAGAGGGCAGGGCAGGGGGGTCAAGTGATGTATCCCGTGTTCCAGCCCCTCGGCAGACACAGCTTTTTAAAGTAGTCCACGGCGTACTCGTCCGTCATACCGCTTATATAGTCGCCCACAGCAATCTCAAGCCCGTCGCGCTCTGCAATTTCCACATAAAGCCGCGGCATTTCGTCCTTGTTTTTATAAAAGTAGTTGAACAGATATTCAACAATATTTCCCGCCTTGTCCTTTTCGGCAATCGTCGGCGCGGCGCGGTAAACTTTCTCGAACATAAACTCCCGAAGCTCGGAAAACGCGCTTTCGGTTTCTTTATCGAACATAACCGCATCGCCGCTGTTGTCAACCAGCGACCGCACAAGGCTTGTAATCCGCTCGGATTTGGTTTTCCCAAGCGTCAGAACGGGTCTTTCGGGGAGCATTCCCGTGGTGATAACTCCCCCGCGCACAGCGTCCTCGATATCGTGATTTATGTACGCGATTTTGTCGCAAAACCGCACCACCATGCCCTCCCGCGTCACGGGAGGCTTGCTTTTTCCGCGGTGACCGACAATCCCGTCCACCACCTCGAACGTAAGGTTAAGACCTTTTCCGTCCTTTTCAAGCACCTCCACCACGCGCCTGCTTTGAAGATTATGCTCGAACCCGCCCGGCATAAGCTTGTTCAGCACCCGCTCTCCGTCGTGTCCGAACGGCGTATGCCCCAGATCGTGCCCCAGCGCAATAGCTTCGGTCAGATCCTCGTTCAGCCCCAGCGCGCACGCCACCGTCCGCGAAATCTGGCTTACCTCCAGCGTGTGAGTAAGCCGCGTGCGGTAGTGATCGCTGTGCGGGATAAGGAACACCTGAGTTTTATGCTTTAATCTGCGAAAGGAGTTGCAGTGAATAATTCTGTCGCGGTCGCGCTGAAAATCGGTCCTGAAATCGCATGGCTTTTCGTACACTCTGCGTCCGCGGCTGTCCTCGGCTTTGCACGCGAATTCGGACAGCGTTTTGCGCTCGTTTTCCATTATTCGCTCCCTCGGCAGCATTTTTTACACCCCTTTACGTCAGATTTTCCCCAAAAAAACATTCCTATAAAGCTATACAATTTTCGACCCGCGAAAACCTTTTTTCACCACAATTTTCAGCGTATTGTACAATTACAAACACTCAATTTTGTATATTTTAACAAAAATCACCTACGCAAAGTCAAACCACCCCTTTTGAAGGCTCTGAACGTCAATTTTCCGTTAAAAGCGGTTGCAGCCGTGAAAAGCGTTGTTGAACCCGCGGACAGCCTCACGCAAAGTCAAACCGCCCCTTTTGCAGGCTCTGAACGTCAATTTTCCGTTAAAGCGGTTGCAGCCGTGAAAAGCGTTGTTGAACCCGCGGACAGCCTCACGCAAAGTTAAACCACCCCTTTTGCAGGCTTTGAACTTCAATTTTCCCGTTGCAGCAGTCGACGAGCGACTTTTGAAGTTCGCTTGACTGCTCCTCGCGGACGCGGAGCGTAATCTCCACATTCCCGCCGAATTCCTCGTTTTCGACCTTTACATCAAACAGCTGAAAAATCGCGGGCAGCCTCCCGTAAAGCGCGTAGTCAAGCGAAATTTTAAGCTCCTCCGACATCGCCATAACCTTGATTTCCGCCGCGTCCACTGCGTCCTTTGCCGCGCGGGTATACGCCCTCACAAGACCTCCCGCGCCCAGCAGAATTCCCCCGAAATACCGCGTTACAACGCACGCCACGTCGCAAAGCCCCTCTTTTCGCAGCACCTCGTAAATCGGCACTCCCGCCGTCCCCGACGGCTCGCCGTCGTCGGAGTGCCGTGCCGCCGAGTTTTCCCGCAGGATATACGCATAGCAGTTGTGCGACGCCTTTCGGTGCATGGCGCGTATCTCCTCAATAAACGCCGCCGCCTCCTCCTCGCTTCCCACGGGTGCCAAATACCCTATAAACTCCGACCTTTTTTCCTCAAACCGCGCTTCACAGCGCGCCGCAATCGTTCTGTACTCCAAATCCTTCTCCTCGACAAAATCCGCGTTTTACGACAACAAAAACTCACGCACAAAAGCTATGCGTGAGTTTCGTTTCGGTAATGGCAATGAACGTACAACCGGGCTTACTTGCCCATATTGTAACGCTTTTTAAATCTGTCAACGCGTCCGCCGCTGTCAACCAGCTTTTGCTTGCCGGTGAAGAACGGGTGGCACTTCGAGCAGATTTCCACTCTGATGTCCTTTTTCGTGGAACGTGTCTCTATCACGTTTCCGCAGGCGCATTTAATGGTAGTTGCCTCATATGCGGGGTGGATACCCTCTTTCATGATTGTCACCTCAATCCGTTTTACAATTCATACTATAAGATTATACCACATTTCCGCAAAAATTTCAAGAGCTTTTTTAAATTTTTTCGAGGCAATTTACACAAAATGCTTATTTAAACTCCGAGAATTTTTGTGAAATCCGCCGAAAGCTTCGCCTGAAGAGCCGCCGCGTCCTCCTTCTTATCGCATTTGGTGGTGTAATAAGCCTTAATTTTCGGCTCGGTGCCCGACGGACGAATGATAACCGACGCGTCGTCCTCAAGCGTAAACGTGATAACGTCGCTCTTGGGCAGCTTCACCTCGGAGGTCTTGCCGTCTGCGGTGACGGTACGGCTCTCCTTGTAGTCGGTAACGGCAAGCACGCGCAGCCCGCCGATGCTCTTCGGGGCGTCCTTGCGCAGCCCGCCCATAATCTCCTTCATCTTTGTCATGCCCGCCTCGCCCTCAAAGCTCAGGCTCTCGA
>CANRIQ010000145.1 GCA_947630655.1 uncultured Clostridia bacterium
CGGAGAATGTCCTCGATATTATCCATGTACGGCTCCTTTCAGACGGTCATTTTTTCCCGAGAATTTCCATTATCTCCGAGGGGTCGGACGCTCTCTTCAGCTTTTTCATAAGCTCCTCGTTTGCAAGAACAGCGCGGAGCTTTTCCTTGTCCTGCTTTGAAAGGCTTTGAGAAAGCGTCTTAACATCGCCGTTTTCAAGCGTTCGGCGAAGATTTTCGGGAGACGTCCCGAGCTTCTTACCCGCTGCCTCAAGCAGCTTTGCAAAACTGCTTTCGTTCATAAATAATTCCTCCTTTGTGCAGAATATTACAAAATATTCAAAAATGCCCTTTCTTTTTGCGGGAGAATGTGCTATAATAAAAACGATGGTTTAAACGTTTATTTAACCGAAAGGAAAAATATGAAAATTCTCGTTATATCGGACACTCACCGCAATTTCGGCGCGCTGAAAAACGCGGTTGACAGCGTACCCGACGCGGATATGTTAATTCATCTGGGCGACGGGGAATACGAATTTGAGGATGTAAGAAATTTATATCCGCTTTTGCCGATGATTTATGTCGGCGGAAACTGCGATTACGGCGAACACGAACAAACCCATATTGTCACCGCCTGCGGCAGGAAAATATTCTGCACGCACGGACATTTATACAGCGTCCGCGAAAACAGGGATCTGCTTGCGGCGGCGGCTGTCCGAAACGGCTGCGAGGTCGCTTTGTACGGGCATACGCACGTAAAACGCATTGAAACGCAAAACGGCGTGCTTATCCTGAACCCCGGAAGCGTCGACTGTCCGCGCGGCGGAAATCCTCCGTCATACGCTGTACTTACAATATCCTCTTCGGGGGAGATTTTCCCCGAAATAATCGATGTGGAGAATAAATAATGGCAAACTTCATCTTCTTAAAGGAAACAAATTCCACCAACACCTACCTTAAAACCCGCTGTAAGGAGCTTTGCGACGGCACGGTCGTAAGCGCGGAAATTCAGACGGCGGGCCGCGGACGGCTCGGTCACGGCTGGTCCGCAAACGAGGGTATGCTGCCGTTTTCGATTTTGCTGAAAAATCCGATTGAGCGCGAAACGCTTACCGCGCGGGCAGGGCTTGCCATATGCGGGGTTATCGCGGATTTTTGCGGAAATTCCCCCGAAATAGGTATAAAATGGCCAAACGACATAATTATCGCAAATCGCAAGGTCTGTGGTATTCTATGCGAAAGTCTGTGTTTTGGTGACAGCGTTTGTGTAATTTGCGGAGTGGGGATAAATATTTCTCAAAGCGCGGATTATTTTCTGTCGGAAAATCTCCCGAACGCGGGCTCGTTGCTTACCCAGACGGGCATAGCTCCCGACCGCGAGGAGCTGCTGCGAAACGCCGCCGAGCGAATTATTCTCCGCGCAAAACAGCCGTTTTCCGAGTGCCGCGGAGAATACCGAAAACGGCTTGTAAATCTCGGTAAAAAAGTGAGGATAATATCCCAAAACAGCGAGATTGAAGCCACGGCAGAGGATATTTCCGCAAACGGATTTCTTGTCTGCCGCGGCGAAAACGGCATCTTCGAGGTGGGCTCGGGAGAAGTCAGCGTGCGCGGCGAAAACGGCTATATCTGAGGAGTTTTTTATGATTGAAAACGAGTTTAAGCTGATGTTAAGTAAGGAGCAGTACGAAAAACTGCTTTCAATGTACAATTGGGACGAGGTTATCGAGCAGACAAATCACTACTACGACACGGACGCGCTTTTGCTGTCGCAGCAGCGCGTGACCTGCCGCGTGAGGGAGATAGAGGGGGAGTATTTTTTGCAGATAAAAATGCCCGCCAAACGGGAATTTTCGCGCGTGGAGCTGTCGGAAAAGCTGCCGTCGCTGCCCGAAATTATCACAAAAAACGAGCTTTTCGAGTTGTCGGGGCGGGAGCTTGCCGATGTAAAACGCATAGGACAGCTTTTCACAAAACGCAGTGTAAAGCGGTTTGACGGGGCGGAAATCGACCTTGATCTGAGCGTTTATTTTTCCAAAACCGACTATGAGCTGGAAATTGAATTCACCGACGAAAACGCTGCGCGGGAAATTTTGTCCGAAATAAAAACGCGCGTCGGCATAACCGAAGCGCAGGACGTCTGTACGGGAAAAGTCAGACGGTTTCTTGAAGAATATCGAAAAAAAATAATCCCCGATGAATTTCGGGGATTTAGGCTGTAAATAAAGCCCCATCTGCTGCGTCAGTAGCACTGCGGCAGGCACAAAGCCTAGCCCGCAGCACTACTTCCTTGCATCTGGGACTTTCTCTACAGCCTGATGGATTTTTAAATGCCCGCCTCGACTATCTCCGACAGAGTTTTTAATGCGGTTTCGCGCTCGCCGTCGGACAGCGCGGTGCCGCTTCGCGTGCGGAATTTCGCCGAAACGACGATTTCCCCGTTCTCCTTCGGGGACACACTTACGCTGTACGCCTCGCAGGTTTTTTCCGAGCCGCCAAAGAGATAATTCAGCGTTATTTTGCGGGTTTTGCCCTCAAGAAGCATAAGCCCCGCCGTTTGCGCGCTGTCGAACGTTTCGGAAAACTTGCCGTTTTCAACACGCCTTGAACCGCATAATACTGCGGTTTTTCCGTCGTCGGAGGAGGTTACTCCCCTGCCGTTTTCGGTTATCGCAAACATCGGCAGGAGCGACGATTTTTCGCCCTCATTTTCCGCGAGTAAATCAAGCAGGGTTGTTTTTGGGGAAACTCCCAGATCAAACGCGTTTTGAATTATCGAAAGCGGTTTTTCGGCGGAGGTAATTCCCTCGGTAAACGGGATTTCGGTGAGCTCGGAGGCTTTTTCGGCGCAGCACACGGGGGTGTTCAGCCCGCACCGCAGCTCGTGATACAGCGTGTTTAAAGCGTCGGAAATATCCGCGCGTTCAAAGCCTGCCCCAAAAATCAGCAAACGGGTTTCGTTCATATAAATTTTTTTGCCGTCGATAAGGGAAACGTTGTCGACAGCCTCCGAAAGCGTTCTGCCTGTGCCCGACACCATAATGACGTTTTCCTGCGAGGCGTCAATGGTGTCGCCGCCGCTTCCGCCGCTTGAAAAAAGCAGCGCGCTCACGCGGTATTCTCCGTCGTAATCAACCGCGGCAGCCTGTATCAGAGCGCGGTTTCCGAGGTTCGTCGGGTCGGCGCAGCCCGAAAGCATTATCGCGGCTAATACGGCAAAAATTGTCAAAATCAGCTTTTTCATTATGGTGTTTCCTTTTTGCAGAATTTTTTCGCTTAAGGGTAGTTTTTTCGCTCAATTTTCGCTTACGAAAATGCGGAAATTAAGCGCGGATTTTCGCTCAATTTTCGCTTACGAAAATGCGGAAATTAAGCGCGGATTTTCGCTCAATTTTCGCTTACGAAAATGCAGAAATTAAGCGCGGATTTTCGCTCAATTTCCTTTGTCGGAAATGCGGAAATTAAACGCGGATTTTCGCTCAATTTTCGCTTACGAAAATGCAGAAATTAAGCGCGGATTTTCGCTCAATTTTCGCTTACGAAAATGCGAAATTTAACGCGGATTTTCGCTCAATTTCCGCTTGCAAAAATGCGAAATTTAACGCGGATTTTCGCTCAATTTCCGCTTGCAAAAATGCGGAAATTAAACGGGAATTATTCCCCGTTTGCGGGAGCGGAACGGTATCTTGCAGCGCGTCCGACCTGCGCTATAACGCGCTCCGCCGAAAGCAGCATAAGCCCTCCGCGGAACACCGCGCACAACAGCCATACTGCCGCTGCCGCGCCGTCCAGACGCTTGAAAAATGCAACGTCCGAGAGGGACGCTGCCGTGATAAACGGGTATTCCGACAGCCCGTACAGCTCACGCAGGGTGAGAATGCTGACCATGCATAAAAATACCGACGCCAGAGCGGAAATTCCCGCAAACCACAAAACACTTTTTCCGGCGGAGCTTATTTTTTCGCGATCAACAAAGGGGAGCAACGCTGAAAAAATCAGATAATCCCCGCCGCGGAGAATTCTTTCCCAGATTTCTCCGATAAAATCATTAAAACTCATATTCGCCGAAAACTCAATTGCGGAGAACCTCATATACGGAATGTCCGCAAGCACCACCGCGCCCGTTATCAGTGCCGCCGCAATCAGAATTATCGCGCCCGCGCGGGAGACCGCCTCCACGCCCATTGCCGCGGCGTACACCGCGAAAATTGCCGAGATGGTGAACACCGCCCACATCGACCCTCCGACAAGCAGATTTTTTACCGCGAATTCCGACGAGAAAAACAGTGTTCTCAAAGCTGCCGAAACCAGCAATCCCGCAGAAATAAACGCTCCCGCCCAGCCGAAAAAGCGGTTCTTTTTAAGGACTGCGGCATGGAAGCTGTCGCCCCGGAATGAGTAAATTATTATCGGCAGCGCAAGCAAAAATCTTACAAGCTCCGCGATTATAACCGCCGCCACCGACTGCGCGGCAGACGCGGAAAAGCTTCTCGGATAGACGATTTCGGAGCTTATCCTCGACAGCAAAAGTATGCAGAAAAGCTGCTGCGCGCTTATTTTATTGTTGCTTTCAATCATTTTCAACCGCTCCGTTCAAACTTTGTAATGTTACGTCACCTTTAGCCATTTTTCGCCAGCCCGCTCTTATCAGCATATCCCGCATTGATTTCGGCGAGAACGGCGAAATCGGCGACATATACGGAATTCCGTAGGTGGAAAGCGAACACATTTTTATCGTTACCGCGCCCGCGAAAAGAGTTAATCCGTACAAGCCGAAAATTCCGCCCGCGATAATATATAAAAATCTCAGCACAACCACTTTTTCATACATCGCGGGAACGACAAAACTGCACAGTCCCGACAACGCCACCACCAGCACCATCGGCGCGCCGACAAGCCCCGCAGACACCGTTATATCGCCGATTACAAGCCCGCCCACAACGCCGATTGCGTGACCTATAGGGCGCGGCAGACGAATTCCCGCCTCGCGGAGAATTTCATACATAAAGTGAATAAAAATGCACTCCGCCATAAGCGAATACGGCGCGGTCTGCTCGGCTGCGGCAAGGTTTAAAATAAGTGGCGTCGGGAGCATTTCGGGGTGATATGACG
>CANRIQ010000146.1 GCA_947630655.1 uncultured Clostridia bacterium
CCGAATGACGGCAGCCCTCAACGCTGTCCGAGCCGAATATTACCGCAGGGCGCAGGCGCACCTGGTCGGGTCCTTTCAGAGCCTTTAAATCGTTGTAACTTTCTTTAGCCATGTGCACTCCTTTTAGAAATAAGAAGTAAGAGGTAAGAAGTAAGAACTAAGGTACGTCGGCTTGCGCCGACGATTTCAATTGCTACGCAACAGATTATTACGGCGCGTATAAGTTACACGCGCTCTCTTACTTCTTACCTCTAATCTCTAACCTCTATTATACCATATCTTGTTGGAAAAATCAAGTAGTATCACAAAATTTACGGGGAAAAGGAAAAATACCCGCGTTTTGCGGGTATTTTCTTTTATTTATCCATTCCCTCAGCCGAGAGCCTTATCTCATAAAGTCTCGCAAGCCACTCGGGTTCGTCGGGAATGCGCTTTGAGAGCTTTAAAAGCGTGCGCTTTCCCGTGCGCCTGTCAAGTACCGCGAACATTCTCACCAGTGCGTTCGGGCTGTTAAGGCTCTCTGAAACGGGCTGCGAGGTAAACTCGTAGTACGCCCGATAAAACAGCCGCGGACCGAAACAGCCGTCTTTTATCGCGGCAAGTTCTGCAAGTTCCCAACTCTCCAAAAACGAGAGCTGCGGATTTTCTTCGGATATGCGTTTATTGTAATTGTACAGAGCAATCGCCTGATCAAAGTGGTTGGCTTTGAGTATCTCACACCCGTCAAACAGCACCGCGACACGTCCCTCGCGGTCGGGGCATTTTGAATAGCTCACCGCAAAATATCTGAGCCTTCCGCGAAGCGACGGCGCGAGAAGCTCCTCCTCAAGACGCTTTCTGATGCCGCTCCAGCTCATTAGGATCGCCCTCCTGCCGCGTATTTTCCGCAGTTGATGTCAAGCACGGTGCGCAGGGGCTGGATAAGCGAGTCTTCATACCGCGCGCTCCACTGTATCGTTTGGGAAAAGCTGCCGTTATCGTCAAGTCCGTCTATCGTGTCGCCCGACTGCACGGGGAAATCCTCGTTAAACTGATAGCTTGCGATGCTGTAGACATATCCCACCACGCTGTTTGGGTCTAAACCGTGAAAATGAACCTGAATATCGGGCGCACCGAACGCGAAAAATCCCAACGTGTCTATAACCGAATCCTCCGAATTCTCAATTCGGAAAAAACGCGCGTTTACCGCCGTTCGGATAAATCTCACGGCAAGGCTTTCGTCTGTCACCTGCCTGAAATGCTCCACCGAGGTAAGCTTTCCGCTGTGCGGAACGAAAATTGCCTCCGCCTCGGGAAAGCACTCGAGAACAACCTCTATCTGCTTTACAAAAAGCTCCGCCTGACGCTTATAATCCATACCGCCCGACAGCATACCGAACGAGGCTGTCTGATACTTAAACCCGTCGAAATCGCCTTGATAATCCCAAAACTGGCTTCTCGTGAACGCGTCGACTTTTTTCGGGTCGAATTCCTCGCCGATGATGAAATTCGCCAAAACGGGCATCGATACCGTCCCGTCGCCGTTGTCAACGGCGTTTTTGTACTCCTTGCCCTCTTCCTTTTGGAAAACAGCGCGGTAGCTTTTCAGCGCGAAAAACGGAGCATTCGGCGCGTCATACACAAGCTCCACATCGCCGAGTATTTTTTCAACAGTCTTCTGAAGCGTTGATATTGGCACTTGTGCGGGCTTCTCCCTAAACAGCACCTGCGCCATAAGCATTGTCCGCTCGGGGGCTTTTTCGTCCAAATTCTGAGCAAAATTTTCGTTCATTTTTAACTCCTTATTTGCGCGGGTCTATCCACTCTCTGTAATCGTAAATATACTTAATCCCCGAAATTAAGGTAAGAGCCAGAGTTATATACATCAGAACATCGCTTATTATCGTTATCGGGAACGCAAAAGCCGTCGTTTCGCCAAGGTTGCAGATAACGCCGAAATCGGCGAGAATGTGCATAAAAAGAATTGCTATAATCGCCGCCATTGTAAACGCGGTTTTAAGCTTGCCCCAGATATTCGCGGGGATAACCGCCTTTTTATCGCTTGAAGCCGCCGCAAGCCTAACGCCCGACACGGTAAATTCCCGCATCATTATCACGGCGACAATCCACGCCCTTGTCCAGTCAAGCTCCACAAAGCAAATCAAAGCCGCCGCCACAAGGACCTTATCCGCAAGCGGGTCTAAGAATTTCCCGAAATTTGTCACCATGTTGTATTTTCTGGCAACCTTCCCGTCGAACATATCCGTAAGGCTTGCCAGAACGAAAATCATAAGCGACCACAAAAACCGCATAGGTATCACGGGAATACTCATTGCCGCAAGAAAAAACGGCACGAGAATTACACGGAACATTGTAAGCTTATTTGCGAGATTCATAGGATCACCTCTTTATTTTACAACTTCTCCGACAAGGTTGTTTTCAACCGATTTTGTAATCTTAACATTGACAAATTCGCCCTCGGAGAGCCGTTTTTCCGACGTGAAATATATCATTCCGTCTATCTCGGGAGCGTATGCCGCAGATCTTCCGAAATAATGCTCGAGATATCTGTCGTACCCCTCGCATACGACCTCGAACGTTTCGCCTATCTGCGAATTGAACAGCTCGGCTACCCGCGCGTCCTGCTGCTCCTCGAGGATTTCCTTGCGGTGTTCTTTAACCTCTTCTTCGATCTGGTCGGGGAATTCCGCGGCGGGGGTGTTTTCCTCCTCGGAATACGCAAAACAGCCCATACGCTCGAATTTCATATCCTGCGCGAATTCTCCGAGAGCGTTAAACTGCTCCTCTGTTTCCCCCGGAAAGCCCGTGATAAACGTCGTGCGGAGCGTTATCCCGGGAATTTCGCGGCGAAGCTTCGCAATTAGCTCCCGCAGCGACTGTTCATTCCCCGCGCGGTTCATTCTTTTGAGAATTTCTCCGTCGCAGTGCTGAAGCGGAATATCAAGATATTTAACTATCTTGTCCTCGCGCTTTATAACGCTTATAAGCTCGTCGGTTATCCGCTCGGGATAGCAGTACAAAAGCCTTATCCACTTAATACCCTCGATTTTGCAGAGCTTTTCGAGCAGTTCCGGCAGAGCTAATTTTTTATACAAATCAAGACCGTAACGGGTGGTGTCCTGCGCTATTACAACAAGCTCCTTAACGCCGTTTTCGGCAAGCTTTTCCGCCTCGGAGACGATGTTCTCCATAGTGCGGGAACGAAAATGTCCGCGGATTTGCGGAATTGCACAATAACTGCACCTGTTGTCGCAGCCGTCGGCAATGCGGAGATATGCGTAATGCGGCAGAGTTGACAACAGCCGCTCGCCCTCCATGGAATGCTTTTCCTTGTCGCCGAAAACGCAGACCCGCTCGCCGTTTGTCATTTTGTCGAAAATTCCGACGATGTTCTCATACTCCGAAATGCCGATTACAGCGTCAACCTCGGGGTACTCCTTTACAAACTCCTCACGGTAACGCTCCGAAAGACACCCCGACACCGCTATGTACTTTATCGTGCCCTCGTTTTTAAGGGTGATAAGCTCGTTCAGCCACTCGATAGCCTCTTCTTTAGCGGAGGTTATAAACCCGCAGGTGTTAAGCAGCGTTATATCCGAAAGCCCCGGCTCTTCGGCGAATTTATAGCCCGCCTTTGAGAGCCTTGCCATCATAAGCTCAGCGTCAACCTGGTTTTTCGCGCAGCCGAGCGACACCACGGCTACCTTCATTTTTTCGTTTTCCATAATCAATCCTCGTAAACTACATCATCAAATTCATCGAGGTCATCATTATCCTCGTTTTCCTCGAGAACCGTTTCTATACAGCGTTTTATCAGCGAAAAATCATACCCGCGCCGCGCCAGAGCCGCTGTCGTTTTTCGGCGGCTGTCGAAATCGGCGATTTTATCCGAATATTTCCGCCTGATAAGCTCGAAAAGCTCCTCGAATAATTCCTCCTCGGGAAACTGCTCCAAAGCGTCCTCGACAAGCTCCTCCGAAAGCCCCTTATGAAGCATTTCAAACCTCGCGCGGCGTTTTCCGAAGTGCTTTTTATGAAGCAGATACTCCGCAAGTTTCGGAGCGTATTCCTCGTCGTTTACATAACCGAGCCCGCAGACGTATTCCACAGCCTTTTCGGCAACCCTTTCGCCGTAGGTTTTGGCAAGCTTTTTTTGAAGCTCCGCGCGGCACATAAGCCGCTCTCCGAGAAGATACAAAGCGCGTTTTTTCGCCTTCCGCAAAACGTCCGCGGCGGTTATCTGCTCAAGCTTTTCGGGAGATACGCTTCCGCCCTTTTTCAGGGAGAATTTTTCGACTATCTCGGCGTTTACGTAAAGCCTGCGTTCGCCGTCAATAACCGCTTCCCACGTCTCACCCTTATACTCGTGAAGCTCGGTAATCTCCATTACTCAAGATCCTCGGGCGAAAACTCCGAAAACTCGTCCTGCGAGCCGCTGTCCTCTGTTTTCTTTGAAGCGCGCTTTTTCGCGGGCTTTGCACCCTCGGCTGCGGGCTCGGAGGTCTCCGCGGTTTCCGCATTTTCGGCGTTTTCATCGTCCTTATCCTCGAGGAAATCCGCTGCTGCTGCGTTTTTCGCAAATTCCTCGCGAACCTTTTTCTCTATCTCGTCGCAAACCTCTGGGTTGTCCTTTAAGTAATCCTTAACCTTGTCCTTGCCCTGACCGATTTTCATATCGTCATAGCTAAACCACGAGCCGCTTTTTTTGATGATATTGAACTCCACGGCGCAGTCGATAATTTCCCCGAGTTTGGAAATTCCCTCCCCGAAAAGCATATCGAACTCCGCAGTCTTGAACGGAGGCGCAACCTTGTTCTTCACGACCTTGCATTTTACGCGGCTTCCGACGATTTCGCCGCCCTCCTTTATCGGTTCGCCGCGCCGAACGTCTATTCTCACCGACGCATAGAACTTCAAAGCGCGTCCGCCGGGCGTTGTTTCGGGATTGCCGTACAAAACGCCGATTTTCTCGCGGATCTGGTTGATGAAAATCGCCACGCAGTTGGTCTTGCTTATCGCGGCGGTGAGCTTTCGCATAGCCTGCGACATAAGCCTTGCCTGAACCCCGACGTGAG
>CANRIQ010000147.1 GCA_947630655.1 uncultured Clostridia bacterium
ATGGTGGGAGTTATAGGGCTCGAACCTATGACCCTCTGCTTGTAAGGCAGATGCTCTCCCAGCTGAGCTAAACTCCCGCATAAAAAAAGATGTTGGTGGGAGTTATAGGGCTCGAACCTATGACCCTCTGCTTGTAAGGCAGATGCTCTCCCAGCTGAGCTAAACTCCCATAACAGTGATTATTGTACACCATTTTCGACAGTTTGTCAAGGGGTTTTAAAAAATATGTTCATTTTGACGAAAATGACCTTGCAATTTCTCAAATTTTCATAAAAAACGGAAAAAATTTCAAGTGATATAACCGCAAATTCGGCGCAAAATAATCGTGAATTCACGGAGGGGAGGAATTTTTTTGGATAAAACAGCTTTGACACTTCTTATCATCGGCGGTCTCAACTGGGGTCTTATGGGCATTTTCCAGTTTGACGCCGTAGCGTGGTTGTTCGGCGGTTCCGGCACGATCTTAAGCCGCCTTGTTTATATAGTTATCGCGCTTTCAGCGTGCTGGTGCATTTCGCTGCTGTTCAGAAAAAACGCGATTGCGGAGGAAATGTAGCAAAAACCACCAAAATATCCCGACAGATTTTGTGAGTTCAAACAAAAGACCCCACGGCTCTCCGCGGGGTCTTTATCTGTTAAACTATTATGCCGCCGCCAACCACTATTTCTCCATCGTAGAGCACAACCGCTTGCCCCGGAGTCAATGCTCTCTGCGGCTCGGAGAATTTCACCGTCACCGTCCCGTCCGAGTTTGCGACAGCCTCAGCTTCGGCTTCCTTCGCATGATAGCGCGTTCTCACGGTCACCCGTATGGGCTTTTCGGGAGGATTTTCGGGCTCGATCCAGTTAAAATCCCGCGCGGTCAGCGCGTCGGAATAAAGCTCGCTTTCAACGCCCAAAGTAACCACGTTGGTTCCGGCGGATTTTCCCACTACATAAAGCGGCTCGGAGTAGGAAATTCCCAGCCCCTTACGCTGTCCGACGGTGTAGTTAATAATGCCCTTATGCCTGCCGAGAATTTCCCCGTCTGTTTTGACAAAATCCCCCGCGGGGTAAGCCTTTCCGCCGAATTTTTCGATAAATCCCGCATAATCGCCGTCCGGCACGAAGCAAATATCCTGGCTTTCGCGCTTTTGTGCGTTCAGCAGCCCGTTTTTTTCGGCAATTTCCCGAACAGCCTGTTTATCGGAAAATTCTCCCAGCGGAAGCCTTGTGTGCGACAATTGCTCCTGCGTTAAAAAATACAGAACATAGCTCTGATCCTTCGCCTCGTTCAGCGACTTTTTCAGCAGCCACCGCCCGCGTTTTTCGTCAAACTCCACCCGCGCGTAATGCCCCGTGACTATAAAATCGCAGGAAAGCTGTTTTGCGCGCTCGTAAAGCTTGCCGAATTTCAGATAACGGTTGCACTCGATACAGGGGTTCGGGGTCTCGCCGAGTTCATATGAGCGCACAAAGGTGTTCATGACCTTTTCGGAGAATTCCTCGGTGAAATTGAACACATAAAACGGTATCCCGAGCTTTGCGCAGACGCATCTCGCGTCCTCGGCGTCGTCGGCGGTACAGCAGGACTTTTCGGAGAAGCTGTCTGTGTTTTCGCGAAGCTTCATCGTCGCCCCCACGCACTCAAACCCCGCGTTTTTCATAAGCAGAGCCGCCGCAGAGCTGTCCACTCCGCCGCTCATGGCGATAAGAGCCTTAGCCATTTCCAAGCTCCAGCATGCGGTCTATGCAGACCTTTGCCTTAAGGCGGGTTTCCTCGTCAAGCGTAATTTCCTCGCCGTAACCGCCCTCCAGACAGTGCAGAACGCTTGCGATTTTCGTAAGCTGCATATTTCTGCACACAAAGTTCTTCGACAGCGGGTAAAAGCGTTTTTCGGGGCAGTCAATGCCAAGGTGCTGGACAATGCTGTTTTCCGTGGCGATAATAAATTCCTTTTCGGGGGAATTTTTCGCATAATCCATAATTTCCGTGGTTGAACCCACAAAATCCGCAAGCTCTGCGACCGATTCGTCGCACTCGGGGTGCGCGAGCAAAAGCGCGTTCGGGTGAAGCTTCTTCGCCTTCTGCGCCTCGGACGCGTCAAACTGCGCGTGCGTAGGACAACACCCGTAAACGGTCTGTATTGTCTTTTCGGGGCATTGCTTAGCTATAAATTTTCCGAGATTTTTGTCCGGTATAAACAGAATCTTGTCCTCGGGCATACGCTTTATTATCTTCGCCGCGGAGCTTGACGTCACGCACACGTCGCAGACGGTTTTAAGCTCGGCGGTGGTGTTGATATACGCCACAACCGCGTAACCGGGGTATTTCTCCTTAAGCTGCAAAAGCATCTGCGGGTCAAGCGCGTCCGCCATAGGGCACAGCGCGTCCGCCTCGGGCAGCAAAACCCTTTTTTCGGGACAGAGTATCTTCACGGTTTCCGCCATAAACCGCACTCCGCACATCATAACCGTCTTGTTTGCGACCTTCTGAGCCTTTTGCGCCAACCCGAAGCTGTCCCCGACGTAATCCGCGACTTCAAGGATATCGTGCGTCTGATAGCAATGCGCGAGAATACACACGTCCTTTTCCTTTTTGAGCTTCAAAATCTGCTCCTGAATATCTCTTAACATAAAATTCTCCTTAAATACTGTAATTCCCGCCGTCGGTCATATTGTCAATTATGTCCTGCAAGGTTATCCCGTCGAGATAATTTGTGATAAGCTTATAAAGCCCCTCCCAGACGGGCAGAGTCATGCAGTCGGCGCGCTTTTCGCAGGAATTGTCCCCGTACTGCAAGCACGCCACGGGAGCTAATGACCCCTCCGTCACGCGCAGAATTTCCCCCACGGTGTACTTTTCGGGCGGCTTTGCAAGCGAATATCCGCCCTGATAGCCGCGGTTCGTCCGCAGAAGCTCGGCTTTGTTAAGCATAGGGACAATCTGCTCGAGGTATTTTTTGGAAATTCCCTGCCGCTCGGCAATGTCCTTCAAAGCCACCGCCCCCTCGGAGCGGTGCATAGCCAGATCCGTCATCATTCGAAGAGCATAACGCCCTTTAGTTGAGATTTTCATAACCATCACCCCATTACTACTTAATTATAACACTAAAAATCTATCTTTTCAATAGGCTTTTTGAAAAATTTTATTATCCCCTTGCAATTTTTTCCGAAAAGTGATATAATTAACGATGTATGTTTGCAAGAAGTTGCGAATTGCATATCATATTAGTGTGCTTTGTGATTTTTTCACAAACGCGGCGGTTTTTGGTCAATTATTTTTGTGAAGTTAAATTCCACAAAACCTATTGACATTGTATGCATTAAGTGGTAAAATCAAAATTACAGAAAGTTTGGGGCAGATTTTAGTGGATTTTGAATTTATTGAAAAATTTACTCCGATGTATCTGGAGGCGGCGCGGCTGACTGTGCTTATCGGCGCGGCGGGGATAGTGCTTGCGGCGGCTGTGGGGCTGTTGTGCGCGCTGGTGAAATATTACCGCGTTCCGGTAGCTCGGCAGATAGTGTCCGCTTACATAGAGCTTTCCCGCAACACGCCGCTTATCGTTCAGCTTTTTTTCCTGTATTTCGGGCTTCCGAAGGCGGGAATAAGGCTTTCAAGCGAGGCTTGCGGGATAATCGGACTGGCGTTTCTGGGCGGGAGCTATATGGCGGAAAGCTTTCTCGGAGGGCTTACGTCCGTCGGGAAAATCCAGCTTGAAAGCGCGGAAAGCTTAGGGCTTCGCCGTCATCAGGTGATGAATCTTATCGTAATTCCGCAGGCGGGAGCGGTTGCCGCGCCCGCGGTGTGCGCGAACGTTATTTTCCTGCTGAAGGAAACCTCGGTGTTCAGCGCGGTGTCGCTGGCTGACCTTATGTATGTCGCAAAGGACCTTATCGGCATGTACTACAACACGGGAGAGGCGTTGCTGATGCTTGTTGTCGCCTACCTCGCGCTGATTTTGCCGATTTCGGTGATTTTCGCGATACTCGAGAGGAGGCTGCGCCGTGAGAGGAGCTGAGATCCTTTTTATCGGGAACAATTTCGCAAGGCTGCTGGAAGGGCTCTGGGTTACGGTAAGAATTTCGCTTATTTCGATTGCGTTTTCGCTTATTCTGGGAACGGCTCTCGGGGCGGCGATGACGGTAAAAAACCGCGCTGTAAGGGCGGTTTGCAGGGTGTATCTTGAAATTGTCCGCGTAATGCCGCAGCTCGTGTGGCTGTTTATCGTGTTTTTCGGGATAACGAAGCTCACGGGGCTGAACCTCGGCGGAGAGATGTCGGCGGTGATAGTGTTCACTTTGTGGGGGACGGCGGAAACGGGAGATCTGGTTCGCGGAGCGTTTCAGTCGGTGCCGCGGCATCAGCGGGAATCGGCGTTGTCGCTCGGGCTTACGAAGTTTCAGAGCTATGTATACATAATTTTTCCGCAGGCGTTGCGGGGGCTTATACCGAATATTATCAACCTGTCAACCCGTATGATAAAAACCACCGCTCTGGTGTCGCTTATCGGGGTAACCGAGGTCTTGAAGGTCGGCAAGCAGATAATCGACGCGAACCGTTTTGAGTACCCGAACGCGGCAATCTGGGTGTATGCGGCGATATTCTTTATGTATTTCGCGATATGCTTTCCGCTGTCGCGGGCGGCGTCATGGCTTGCCAAAAAGAGCAAGAAATCGGATTGACAAACTGAAGATAAGGAGGTGCGCAAAATGCCCGATACGGAGCATATAATCGATATAAACGGCTTAGTGAAGCGGTTTAACGGCACTGCCGTGATAGACGGGATAGATTTATCGGTGTCAAAGGGCGAGGTTGTGGTGCTTATAGGACCGTCGGGCTGCGGAAAAAGCACGCTGCTGCGCTGTATAAACGGTCTTGAGCCTATTGACGCGGGAGCGGTCACGCTTCACGGAGAGCCCGTGGTTCACAACAGCCGAAGCTTATACAAAATCCGCCAGAAAATAGGAATGGTTTTCCAGAGCTACGACCTTTTTCCGCATCTTACGGTGCTGAAAAATATAATGTTAGCCCCCATGAAGGTCCAGAAACGCGGCAAGGAG
>CANRIQ010000148.1 GCA_947630655.1 uncultured Clostridia bacterium
CATTGTCGCGCGGATAACCCGGAACAATTCTGTCGACAAGCGTTGAGGTGTAATGACAAGCCGTTGTCATCCAGTTAATAAACTTATCGTCCAGCTTGTTAATCTTCGCAAGCTCGATAAGAACGCGCTTCAGCTCGTCGCCGTTGTGGTCGATAAGCTCGCATGGCACTATCGCCAGCCCCTTGCTCATATCGCCGCCAAAGTGGTCGTATCTTGCCTTCAGCAGGGCAAGCAGCTTGCCCGGGAAGCTCTTCGGGCATTTTGTAAGGTCGGTGTCGGTCTTGTCAAGAGCAATTCCCGCCTCGGTCGTGTTGGAGATAACTATTTCAAGCTCCTCGCTTCTGCCGTAGCCGAGGAATTTGTCGTACTGCTCAAACGGGTTTATAAAATCGCGCAGAACGTCTATAACCTTCTTGTCCTGAACCTTCTGACCCTTGTCGATACCCTCAAGGCACAGCGTGTACAATCCGTCCTGCTTTTCGAGATCCTTTACGCGTCCCGAGGGCATGGGCTGTACTACAGCGACGTCGGAATTTATCACTCCGCTGTCGTTGAGATTTTGCAAAATCCAGTCGACAAACGCCCGCAAAAAGTTGCCCTCGCCGAATTGGAGGATCTTTACGGGGCGGTTTGCGCTTGCTTTGTAGTTGCTTCTGTTAAGTTCCTTCATACTCAACACCTCAATTGAATAATATTTAACGCCGCTCGGGCGTCGGTTTCATATTTTAACATTGTCCCGCGCCTTGTGGTTTTTAATTCTGATAAGGCAGAACGTGCCTATTCCCACCGACATAAGCCCTATCCCGACATTCGAGATAAGCATCGCGATACCCAGAGCCTCCGCGCCGATCTGCGGGAAGCAGTTTACCATAACCAGCATTACGGGTATTCTGAACACGAAAAGCCTTGACAGATTGCACACCATCGACAGCTTTGTATAGCCTATGCCGTAAATCAGCCCGTTTACCGCGGAATTCACCCCAAGCGCGATAATTCCGATCCTCTCGTAGGAGAAGATCTTCTCGATAAGCGCGGCTTTCTCGGGATTTCCGTCGGCAAAATACATCGAAATTCCCTCGCTGAAAACCGTGAGAATAACAAACCCTATCGACGCTATCGTAAGGTCGAGTGCAAGCGTGCAGAAGAATATCTGCAACATCCGCTTATACTGCCCGACGCTCAGGTTATAGCTTTCTATAGAGCTTTCCGCGTCCTCCGTGTTCGAAGAAATGTTAGTCACCGAGCCGCTTATCTGGTTCGACACGCCAAGCGCGCCGGGAGCGTCCTCGCCGTAGCCTATGGCAAGCGAGTTTACAATGACCTTTCCCATTGAAAAAACAAATTTCCCCAAAAATACAGGTATCGAAAGCGAACAGAGCGGGAAAATAAAGTCCCTCGTGAACCTGCTGTTTTTAAGGGAAAATCGGAACAGGTATTTCTTCCTTGAAAGATTTATCACCGCGTAAGTAGTAACAGACAAATCCGCAAACAATGTAGACGCCGCAACCATGGTGGTCCCCATTTTCAGCACCGCAACGAAAACCACCGTGAACACAAGCTTAAGCGACATTGTCATAATGTTCACGAAAAGAATATTCAGCGTCGCGCCGCGGGCCTTTTCAAGCCCGAGAAAGTTGGAATTGAACATCGAAACGCCGATTGAAATTATCTGTATACGAAAGTAATTAAGACCGCTTTTCGCCATTTCGTCAGTAAGCCCCGCCAGGTGGAGAATTCCCTCCGCCGCAGGCTCAAGCGCGGCAATAACCACCACCGCAAACACGAAAAACATCGTCACGATAGTATTCGCGACCTGCTTCGCGTTGGCGTAGTCGCCGCGCCCGATAAGCCTTGAGACGATTATCGAGCCGCCCGTCGCAAATCCCGCGCCCAACGCGGTAAAAAGGCTCTTAATCTGCGAGATCATAACAACGGACGAAAGCGCGCCGTTGTCGTTTTTCGCGACAACAATCGTATCAATCACGCTGCTGAGATACGAAAACGCGCCCAGTAATATCAGCGGGAGGGAAATACTCAGCACGACAGCCATCGGCTTGCCGTTCAGAATAAATTCCCTCCGCTTTCGGTCTTTTTCACTGACAGCGGCAGCGTCGGACATATTAAGCTCTCAGCTTAATGCGCTTTTCTGTATGCTTGTCGAACAGATAAACGCTCTCGAAGGGAATTGCAAATTCAAGCTTCGCGTCAACCGCGGGCGAATCATGCGGATCTACCTTCAAGATTGTCTTTATGCCGTGAATGTCAACATAAACGTTGGTGTTGTCGCCGAGCAGCTCCGTAAGCTCGACTGTGCAGGAGATTTTGAACGCCTTGCGGATATCCTCCTTGCCCACCAGCTTTATCGCCTCGGGTCTGAACCCGAGAACAATCTCTTCATGCTCGTATTTGTCAACTACCTCCTTATCCGCAATCGCGATAAGGTCGATAACATTGTCGTTGACGTTGATTTTGCCGTCCTTGACATAGCCCTCGATAAAGTTCATCGGAGGCTCGCCGATAAATCCCGCAACGAACATATTCGTCGGGTTGAAGTACAGATCGTAAGGCGTTCCCACCTGCTGAATATAGCCGTCTTTCATAACGACAATTCTGTCAGCCATGGTCATAGCCTCGGTCTGGTCGTGCGTAACGTAGATTGTCGTAGCACCCGTCTGACGGTGGATCTGCGTAATCTCCGAACGCATCGTAACTCTCTGTTTTGCGTCAAGGTTCGACAGCGGCTCGTCCATAAGGAAAATGTCAACCTTACGAATAATTGCGCGTCCTACCGCGACACGCTGTCTCTGACCGCCCGACAACGCCCTCGGAAGTCTGTCGAGATACTCCGTAAGTCCGAGAATTTTTGCCGTAGCGTTTACCTTTTCCTCGATAACGTCCTCATCGACGCCCTGGAGCATAAGACCGAACGCAAGGTTATCGTAAACCGTCATGTGCGGATAAAGCGCGTAGCTCTGGAAAACCATCGCCACTCCGCGCTCACGAGGACCCTTCTCGTTTGCCCTGACTCCGTCGATGAAAAAATCGCCCTTGCTGATGTTCTCAAGCCCCGCTATCATGCGCAGCGTCGTGGATTTGCCGCAGCCCGAAGAGCCGACAAACACGATAAACTCACCCTTTTCGATTTCAAGGTTGAAATCGTGAACGGCATGAAATCCGTTCGGGTAAATCTTGTTGATTCCTCTTAAAGTTAAATAAGCCATAACGGTACTCTCACTTTTCAAATGGATTTTTTATTGTAAACGGTTTCCCGGTTTACTTAAGGTCTGTATTGACAATATTGTCCATATCGTCATAGGTCTGGTTTTCGCCGCACATACCCCAGATAAAGGTATAATTGGAGGTTGCGACTCCGCTGTGAATAGACCAGCTCGGCGAAATAACCGCCTGTTCGTTGTGCATAACGATGTGGCGGGTTTCCTTGGGCTGTCCCATCATGTGGAATACCACATTGTCGCCCTCAAGCTCGAAGTAGAAGTAAACCTCCATTCTTCTCTCGTGAGTATGCGACGGCATCGTGTTCCAGCTGTTCCCGGGAGCAAGCTCGGTCATGCCCATTGCAAGCTGACAGCTCTCGCAGACCGCGGGATTTACATACTGATTAACAACGCGCTTGTTCATATTCTCCTGCGTTCCGAGCGGGCGGTGAACCGCCATATCCTTCGTGATGTACACGGTGGGATAGGTCTTGTGCGCGGGGCAGGAATTGATGTAGAACTTCGCGGGATTTGCCTTGTCGTCGGACTTGAACACGATTTCCTTCGTGCCCATGCCGATGTAAATGCCGTCCTTGAAGCCTAAAGCGTACTCCTTGCCGTCGAGGACAATCGTGCCCTTTCCTCCGACATTGATAACGCCCATTTCGCGTCTTTCAAGGAAAAATTCCGTGCCAAGCTCTTTCATGCTTCCGAGCGACAGCTCTTTATTTACGGGCATCGCGCCGCCCGCAATCATTCTGTCCTGGTGGGAATAGGTAAGAGCAATATCGTCCGCGACAAACACCTTTTCGATAAGGTAATTCTTACGAAGCGTTTCGGTGTCGTAATGCTTCGAGTCGTCGGGATGATTGCTGTATCTGGTATCTAAGGTCATAACTTTCTCCTCTTACATTCGTTCTTTAAGGTGCTGCACGGCAAACGGAATATCGTCCCCCGTCGTCCCCTCGAAAACAAGGTTTGCGTCGGGGCAGACTTTTTTGATTTCTCCGAGAATTCTCGAATAATCGAAAATGCCCTTCCCCACGCCGCATTGTTTAAGCGAACCGTCGGGTTCAATCGTGCAGTCCTTTATGTGGAAAACGCAAATTCTGTCGCCGAAGGTCTGCAACCCCTCGGAGAGAATATCGTACATCTTATCGACATTCGACCCGTCAAGATAGTTGTAAAGATCGAAAATAATCCTGATGTTATCTCTCCCGATTGCCTTCACGGCGTATTCCAGCCGTTTGACCTCCCAGCAGACGTGTCCGAACGCGCCCTCCATACCGACAAAAGCGTTTTGGTCCTTCGCGTAGTCGCAAAGCTCCGAAAACGTGTTTATAACCCGCTTTACAGCCTCGTCGGTGCGGTTTTCGGGGTGGTAGGTCCACTTGTCGCCGTTGTAGGAACCCGTCTCGCTCCCCACAATATTACAGCCAAGCTCATGACAGTGCCTGAGATAATCCTTAAAAACAGCAACGCCGTTTTTGATTTTCTCCTCGTTCGGGTGGACGGGATTGAAATACGCCCCGATAAGCGGCACGGTCTTCCCTGCTCTCTCGAATTCGCGGCGTAACGCCTCGGCTCGCTCTGTCGTAATCGAGCCGGGGACGTAGGAAATTCCCTCAAGGCACTTGTAAGCTACAAGCTGCACACCGCAAAGCCCGAGCTCGTCGAGCCGTGCGGTGATATTTTCTTCGCCCTTAACGCCCAGATCGTGGGCGCGGATAAACAGCTTCATTATCTCTGAACGCGTCCCGAAGCGTCGCCGCCTGCGAGAGTTTCAACATCAGCGCGGGTTACGAGGTTGAAGTCGCCGGGGATAGTG
>CANRIQ010000149.1 GCA_947630655.1 uncultured Clostridia bacterium
AACTTTACTTCTTTATTTGACCGTCTTATAATTTCTATGATGGCGTTTACGGTTGATGATTAAAAGGGATAGCCATATAGATTTATTATATTTAGATTTATTAAAGTGCTGTTCCGACATTTTGTCGGAACAAGTATCGACATTTTGTATGCACTTGTTCCTACTTTTTGTTGGAACTTGTTCCGACGTTTTGTCGAAACAGGGCAGGGCAGAGGGTTCATCTGTGTTTTCATCAGCTTTTTTCTGCTCTCTGCGCTGTATTTTATCTTTAATTTTCGCCGAAGATTGCGGCTTTATCTTCTGCATTTTTTCTTCCCCGTCGGCAATTATCTTTTCAAGTACAGTTATATCGTCAATTATGTAAAAACCGCGCTTTGCAGGCATTTGACGTTTTTCGCATTTAATAAGACCAAGCGCTACAAGGTTATCAATGCAGCGTTTTTGCTGACGTTCCGTGAGGGAAGTTGACTCCTCCAGATCGGCAGCTGTCGAGTAGAACCAACCGTCGTCAAGCTTACCATGTTCTGCGTAATAGTGCCATTTTGATATAAGCGCACCATAAATCACGGTTTCAGACAAGCCGATAGCGTGTGCCAAAGGACGATTGACCGTAATGGTGTTTGACGGGTTGAGTAATTGAAAAATCGCGTTCATAATAAAACCTCCTAAGTTTTTCATCAATTTAATATTTCCGTGACTGCAAATAACTGAAATCCTTTTCGGATAATAGAAAAAGCCCGACTTTAAATCGGGCTTGTTTCAGCTTAAATAGTTTGTTTCTTTTCAGCCTTATCGATTTTCTCGCGTTCGGCTTTTATCATATTGTCAATGTAATTTCCCTCAATAATGTTCTCGTAAGTCTGAAGTACATCATTTACACGTTTTAGTTTCGTCTGAGCGTCAGACATTTCATTTGTTAGAGCTTTTATATGTGTAGGAATAAGCTGTAGTCGTCGTTGTAAATTTTTCAGCTCGTCATTATCTTCAGCAGAATTATTTTGTTTCAGATCGGCAATGCGTTCTTTAAGTTTGGGGATCTCCGCATATAGTTCTTTAATTGTTGCGGAGTTTTCATTTATTTTGTTTTGCAAGTTTTCAGCTGTTTCTAAAATTTTTTCGCGAGTATCAAGTCCAAGCTCGCGCATATTTATCAGTTGCTGAGAAAGAAAGTTTATATTCTCGTCATTTTCAAAACAGTAAATTTTCTTCGGCACAGATTTTCTCGGCTTAAATTTGAATGTCGTGACCGCGACAATTGTTTGAGAAATTGCGGCGTAAATTTTCTGTTCGGCGTCGTTGGCATTTTGAGATTTTCTTTCAACGGCGCGAGGAAATTTATCACGATTTGCAATTCGTTTTTCTATCTGCACAGGTTCATATTCATCACCGAGGGATTTAAGGCGTACAAATCTTTGCGCTTGCGGAGATTTTACCGCAAGATATTTTCCCTCTTTGATTTCATAGCCCTTTTCTTTGAGCTTGTCGAGAAGTTCGGAGAAATTTTGCGATGAATATATTAGAACATCTATTTCTGTTCTTATGTTTTCTCTAATTCCGTCTGATTTAACGGAACGGAATTTTGAAGCGATCGTTCCGCATACGTTAAGTGCGTATTCGGGAACATAAATTGTGTTTCTTTCGTCAACATACGGAATTTTTTGACGTTCAAGTTCTTCACAAATGAATGAAATTTTTTCTTGTGAGTAAACCGCGAACGGCATAAATTTTGACGAAACCTTTGCCGAAAGCTGTTTTATTTTTTCATCACGTTTTTGAATTTCGGAACGCAAAAAATCATTCTGATTTTTTATCGTTTCAGTTTCTTCGGGAGTAAGTTCTTCGGGATTTTTCTTTTTCAGTTCGTTGATGTGTGCGTTCATTTGCTCAACTTGCTGTTTCGCAGTTTTGTATTCATCTACGCTCAAATGCTCTCGATGAATATTTTTATAATCACGAAACAATCCGTATTTTTTCATTATCGTCTGAATAGTTTGTTTTTCTTTTTCTGCCCAGAGCGTCTGCTCGGTCAGACTTCGATTTTTTGAATATATGCCTTGTTCATTCAGAGCGCCGCGAAATGAAACAGAAGTGGATAATCCTTGTTTGTGTGTATGACAAACAGGAATAAAATCAATGTGGAGATGTGGAGTTGCTTCGTCAAGGTGCATTACAGCATTAAACACTTTTAAATTCGGATTTCTTTTTTCAAAATCTCGCATAAACTCATCAAGAATTTTTTTCGCAACTTCAAAATTTTCTTTTCCAATTCCGCAGTTTTCAATGTCGCCAACTTGTACGACAATTTCTTGAAACAGCTTTTCTTTTTTGGAAGATTTCATTTTTTTGAAATAATCATCAATTTTTCTGTCGGCTCTTTTTTGTTTGTCGTTGTATTCTTTAACTGCCTGCGAAAAAAGTTCGTTGTATTTGTCTTTGATGTTCTCGCTCTTGTAAGTTATGTTTTCGGCAATTCTTTCTTTTGCAACATTGCGTGCAACAAATACTCGATTGTTGTGGTCAATTACTCCGTCGTCAATCCTAAAGGATATGGAAAACTTCTTACCGCCGCCCGAACTTGATTTTTCACTCATAGTAGTTGAACCTCCTGTTATTATGCGCGACATTTCAAAAAATGGATAAACTTACTTCTTTTTTCAGTCGTGCATTTTATTTTGTTTTTAAAAAATCGGTCTGCAATTTTAGGGGGTATTTTCATAGGGGTGTGCCAACTTTGCTATTACTCAATAGCAATCTTGGCAAAGCTACGCTTTTCCAAGATTTGCTATTTCGTCAGGGGCACCCTGAAACCCGTGTGATTTTTTGCAAAAAAGTTTTTGTTTTCATAAATTTAAACAAAAACACTTTTGCAAAAAATCAAAAATAACCGCGCTGAAATATTCAGAGAAATCCGAAAATATTTCAGCGTTTTGAAAAATTTTTCTTTTCAATTCTGAAGAAATTTTTCAAAAAAAGCGGTTATTTTTGCTCAAAACTTAGGGAAAATTCCCTAAAACCCTTTGATGTGATTTGAAAAAATTTATCTGACCGAGTGAGAATTTTTCGGAGAATTTTTTTCGATTTTCTGCGAAACTGCGTTAGATTTTTGTAGCAGTTCATTGAAATCTTTCACACCGTTTTCTTGTAAAATCTTGTTGCAAGGTGTGAGATTTTGCGAAGAATTAAATGCTCTGCCCGCATCATCATTATCTACACAAGAGTAAATTTTCATTCCGCTGCTTTTGAATTTTTCAATTGAATTTGGTTTTAATCCAGCCATTGACACAAGCACCGAATTTTGAATTTTCTCTTGATTTGCCAATTGCTTGAATGATAGTAAATCAATCGCGCTTTCAAAAACATAGCATTTTTTCGGTTCGCCGATTTGAAAAGAAAAAACGCTGTCGGACGTTCCTTTAGCTATGCCCTTAAATCGCTTTTGAGAATTTGTGCCTTGAATTTCTGCGCCGATTATTTTTCCGTTTTCGTCTTTGTGCAGAAATACAGCGTTTCCTCTTTTATCTTGATAAAGTAGCTTTTCACGGGCAAGCTGAGAAACGATTTCCGCAGATATTCCGCGAGTTTTGCATAAATAGGCGAACACCATTTTCATATTGTCGGCGCGTTCGGGAAGTTCTAAT
This sequence comes from uncultured Clostridia bacterium, assembly GCA_947630655.1. Classification (GTDB taxonomy): domain Bacteria; phylum Bacillota; class Clostridia; order Oscillospirales; family Ruminococcaceae; genus CAG-115. The sequence continues at coordinate 3,639 of CANRIQ010000149.1, forward strand.
TCTTTTTTCACATTGACGTTATTTTGCGGAGTTTCGCGCTGATGTTGTTCAAATCTTTTTCCCGAAAGTTCCTCGACTGCCGTTTTAAAATCCATTCCGATAATTTCCGTAAGACAATTTACGGCATTGTTCCCGCCTTTGTTCGCTGAAAAACAATACCAACTGTTGTCGTTTAAATTGACATACAAGCCGCCGAAATTTTTAATGTGCAATTCGTTTCTTATCTGCTCGGTTTCGTACCCGGACGCTTTGAAATATTCCGCAAGATTTGCATTTCTTGCGCGTTCAAGCTGTTCGTTTCGTTCTGTATTCTCCATAAATTTCTCTCCTTTCGAGAAAAAATATATCCCCGCTTTTTTAGCGGGGAATTAAAGATTTATAAGTTGTGTTTTGGCGGTTTTCTGTCAATTTTCTGCTCGTCATTGTCGTCGGTCAGCGCAATTTCTTCAGTTTTTCCGACGTCAAGTTCATTATTAAGTTGTTCAAGACGTGCAGATTTTTTTGCAAGTTCCTCGGCATATTCAAACGGCGCGTCCTTTGTTGCAAGAGCCTCGTTTAAATCTCGTTCGTCTCTGGCAATACTTTCTTCGAGAGATTTAATCGTTTTGTCAATTCCGAGTTTTAGTACGTTTTCAAGCCGCACAATATTTCCTAAATCATTGCCTAAATCGGGAGCAGTTGTATAACTCAGACTGCCTTTTTTCAAAGATATGTAGGGAATACTAAGTCCCGAAAAAGTAAAGGAAACCTTAAAACCGCAATACTCGCCGATTTCTTTGTATTCTTTTTTGGCTACTGCCGACACTAATTCGCGCGATAATGCCGCGCCTGCACTTTTGCGTTCTGTATATTTTGTTCCGTCAATAGTTATTGCAAAAGTGTTTTCGGGCAGTTTGTTTGTTTCGGCAAACGCTTTATCACTTTTGGCATTTTCAAGCGAGGCTTTCTTGCGCTCAATTCTTGCGGGAAGTTTCGCTACGCTGTCCTCAAGCTCATACTTTTTGCTGTAATATTCGCTTTCGAGAATACGCAAACGCGAAACATCATTGTCGAGCTCGATTTTTTCTTTTATTCGTGGATCTCCAGAAGCGATAGCTTGTATCTCGGAGTAATTAAGCACTGCCTCGTCAACGTCCTCACAAGTTCTTGCAGGAGTTTTTCCACTCATAAGCTGAGAAATAAATTTCTGCTTGTTGACGATTATATTCATCATATAAGCGTCGAACGTTCCCTCGGTAACGTAATTGTATATCTCGACTTGCTTAAAAGTGTTGCCCTGCCGCAGAATACGTCCGTTCCTTTGCTCAAGGTCTGTTGACCTGCTCCAACGGAACATTCCATTAAATCATCATAATCATCAATCAAGCCTGCCGACAAACTTGTAGT
>CANRIQ010000150.1 GCA_947630655.1 uncultured Clostridia bacterium
ATACTCAGCAATAAAATCCCGCATATACTTTGAGGAGTTGATTACAAGCTGTATATTCGGTCGCGGTTCACCCTTCGAGTTGCAACAGCATAAAAAGTTAATAATCGATTCGCAGCCGGGATAACGCGCTTTAAGTTCTGCACGTTTTGCGGGTTTGTCCTCGGCATTTTCATACTCTTCAGCAATAGAAAGCGGAATATTCTTTGTCTGCCAACCCGACAAACCCTCGGACATAATCTTGCTCACAAACGGCACTCCGTAAGTTCTTACAGCCTGCACAATGTTGACTTTCGGACGAGCCTCTTCAATTTCAACACCGTATTTTTGAGCCGTTGCTTTGACGTGTTCTTTGGTCGCCTGCATTTCCAAACCCGTGTTGAAAAACACATATTTTACAGGCGGGACGGAAGGAAACCACTCTCGTGTGCGTTCGATTAAATCTATAAGTATATCGCTATCAGAACCGCCCGAATAGGAGCAAATCGCCTTGGGGTGCTGCTTTAAACGAGTTCCAATAATGCCTATAATTGCTTGGAATTTTGCAGGTGCATCTAAGTCTGCGTAAGACGGACGATTAGTGTATACTCTGCTTTTATATCCATCACTCATTTTCTGATCCTCTCTTTCTTATACTGCCGGGATCTGAATTCCCGTGCATTCCGTGAATTTCACGGAAGAAATGAAGTAACTCCAATCGGTCAGCTTAACAGCATAGCCCCACGGAAAAACACCGTCTCTTAATCCTTGCATAACCCATTCTTTGGATTTGCCCATCAATTTAGCTGCAACTTTAACGGGCAAATTGTAGGTGGAATTGTGCTGAATTTTCGCTATGGGTTCAAATTCATTGAAATAATCTTCCTGAACCCCAAGCGCAACCGCAATTGCACGTTTTCGGGCTTCCGAGGGTTCATTTTTGCCTGCAAGGTATTGGCTGATTGATGATTTGCCGATCCCTGTCAATTCGTGAAGTTTGGCTTGTGAAATTCCTAAACTTCGCATAAGTTCTGTAAGTTTGTTTGAAAACATCATAATCACTTCATCCTTTCATTGATTTAGTTTTCAATCATCGGGGTTGAATTGTACTGTTCCTGAATTCTTACCCGATATTTATTTCCTGCATTGCTGCGCTGGACAATGCGAAAAACCTTTTTCAAACTGCGCAATTTCTCAATATACGCCGCCGCTTCTTCCTGCGAATCGAATTCAAAAATTCGATCAATACAGGCTGCAACCACTTTCTTCATTTCACTTCATCCTTTCAGCACCTGTCTTTAATTATTGAGGCACTTTTACCACAGAGAGAATTGTATAATTGCCATGTCTATAACACGCAAAAAAACTTCTGAGAGCGTCTTTTCGATCAATACCGGGCAGAGTATCTACCCGAACCTTTTGAATGTCTTTGTCCATAAATGTAACCGCCCAAGTCATAACTTCACCTCCTCAACGTTTTAATAATCTTTTTCATTTGATTTCTTAATCACCTTTCTTTTAATTTTTGTAGGCGTTTTTGTCTACAAAGTCGGCAAAAAAAATATCATTGACCTTTTCAACCGACAAACAAAGAATTTCTGTCAGCTTTTTGATTTCGGACGCTTTGAATTCTCTTTCTCCGCTCAACTTTTTGTAAAACGCCTGTCGCGTGATGCCAAGTTTAACCGCGATCTGGTTTTTTGAAATGAGGCTTTTTTCTATTTCCTCAATCAGTAATTTGTCATTCATTTTATCACTTCCTTTCGGTGCGTTTTTCTTGTCACCTTTATTTTACACTATGTAGGCGAATTTGTCAACATATTTTTACATAAAAAATCTCATAAATTAACGTAGTCAAATTTGTCTACTTTTTACAAAAACTATGAAAAAGTGTAAATTTTTGTTGACATTCATGCCTATTTGTGATATTATATGGAATAGAAAAGGGGGATTTTATGACTGTTGGAGAACGCATTAAAAAGGCACGTCAAGAAAAGGGCATATCGCAGACCGAATTAGCCGAGCGTCTGGGATACAAATCAAGGTCGTCCATCAATAAGATAGAAGTTGAAGGACGTGATATTCCTCGGTCAATGATTGTGAAGTTTGCTCAAGCACTGGGTGTCACGCCGGCATACCTAATGGGTTGGGAAAACGAATCTGATAATACCGAACCGACTGTTTCTGAAACATACAACCTAATCTTAAAAGTTTTTGGAAAACAAACTGCCGAACTTATTCACTTGTTTAACTCTTTTAACGATGAGGGCAAGGAAAAACTTCTTGACACTGCTCAAGATATGGCGCAGCTTAGTCGTTATAAAAAAGAATGTGATGAATCTAAAGTGGTATCTGAAGAAGCATAATGAATGAATTTCGGTTTAGGTTGGGTACAAGTTGGTTCAAGTTGATGGTTCAACATGAAATCCTTATAAAATAGGGAAAGTTCAAGTTGGTTCAAGATGATTTTAAGTTCTTAAATAATTTAAAAATTTCAACAGTAAATTATGTTGATTTTAGAAAAATATATAGTAGTAAAAATCATCTTGAACTTGAACCCAAAGTTAATTTATCGCATAACAGCATGGGTTTGTAGCAGTTAAAGATGAAAAGGAAGGAAGGAAGTGCAGTATGTCGCGTGACGACATGACTTTTAACTTTAGTCAAAAATATTCTGAACAAATTCAAAAGCACGAAGAAGCTATCTATCAAACTGCTTCTGAAATTGGGAAAACAGGGGTTCGATGGTTAAAAAAAGCTACCAAAGAAGAAATTAAAGAAAAAATCGAATTGTGCAACAGGTGTATACAAGCATATAATAAGTTTAAAACATTTTGCACCAACAAAGGAAAAAGCGGCACATATTATTTTCAAGACATGTGGGAACAGTTGCACAATTCAAAATCCGCCTGTTTTTCATACATTGATAGCGTAATAGAACAAAAAGTAATGTTAGAAAACGCATTATTGACAAAATAAAAATCCCTCGTGAGTATTGCACTACTCACGAGGGACGCGACCAATCAATCAAAAATCGGATGAAGTGATTATGAATGATTTCACAAGGTCATTTATATTATATCACTTCGTCCTTAAAATGTCAAGTAAGAAAGGACGATTTTTATGAAAAATCCAAACGGATACGGAACAGTAACGAAATTGTCAGGGAATAGGCGCAAACCGTGGATTGTGAAAGAAGGAATTTCAGGACGACAAAAGCCTATAGGTTACACTACGACCAAAGAGGAAGGAATGATACTGCTTGCTCAATACAATAATAACCCATGGGATATTGATGCTGAAAAAATCACATTGCAAGAACTTTTTGATTTGTGGGAAGAAAAAAGAGCCGTCAAATTGGGAACGTCAAACCGTTCTTCGCTTAACTCGGCATATAAACATTGTTCTAAGTTAGGGAAGGTCAGGTACAAGCAAATTAAATCCTACCAAATGCAGGATTGTATTGATAGTTGCGGCTGCGGATATTCAACACAAGGCGCAATCAAAAATTTATGGGGACATCTGGACCGTTTTGCCCTTGAACTGGATATAATTTCAAAGTGTTATTCCGATTTGTTGACTTCTGATCCAATTCCAGAAACAACAAAACAAATTTTCACTGATGAAGAAGTTTCCCGACTGTGGGAAAATCAAAATTTCCCATGGGTGGATTCAGTTCTGTTCTTCCTTTACACGGGGTTCAGAATTTCTGAGATGATTGATTTGCGAACGGAAACAGTTAACCTTCAAGAATGGACGTTGACCGGGGGAACTAAAACGGCGGCAGGCAAAAATCGCTTGATCCCCATCCATTCGAAAATTCAAAACATTGTTCAAAAGCGGTTTGAACAGTCAAAAAGCGGTTATCTGTTTGAATACAGCGGGAAGAAGCTGAACCAAACCCAATATCGGGAATTTTGGGCGGCGATTATGGAAGCCCTGAAAATGGATCACACGCCGCATGAGTGCCGCCACACGTTCAGATCACGGCTTGATTCAGCCGGGGCAAACAAGGTTTGCATTGATCGACTTATGGGGCATAAATCAAAGGGAACGGGAGAACGGGTTTACACTCATAAAAATATAGAAGAACTTCGATTGAACATTGAACTAATAACTAAATAGTAACAAAAAAGGCGGGTAGTCAAGAAAAATCAAGACTTCCCGCCTTTTTTGTGTTCATTATACCATATTATTACAAAAATAGCAATATTTCGGCATAAATTTCTTTGACATTTTACAGAAGATAACCTGCTTCACCGTGATATGCGTATTGACAAAAACCTAGTATTTGTTATAATAACAACAAGCGGGACTAGCGGTTAAACACAATCAGACTGTATAAAAAGTCCAACCTCAGGCTTTATCGACAGCCTGAATTAAACAGCCTGTCTTCAGAATGTTCAAAAATAAAACGATAGTAAGGAATATGCTGTACGCCGTTGTTATTGCCTTCAAAATCCTTTGTAAGCATAATCTTTTCGTAACCGTCAGGCAGTAAATCAAAGTGCGCTGAAGAAAGATTTTTATCTGAGAACGAAAAATCTATTGCTTTTAGCGAGCTGCTGCTGACATAGTCTATTTTTCTGCCCTCCGTATCGTGATATTTAAAACAGCCCGTATCGGGCAGAATTGCTCTTACATGACTTTCAACAATACCTCTCAGCATATTTTCTGCGGGCTTGTCATTCAATATATCCTTTAATATATCAATATAGAACATAGGATAGTTAATGCTTAATTTTAAGTTATCGAAGATTTCGCGTTTGGGCAAGTCCTGGAAATCATCGAGCAAATCCCGCACAATGTACGGTTTTGTATCAAATGAAGAAGAAACATATGTTATCGTAATCAATCCGCAGTTGCTTAAAAATTGTAATGCTTGTTTCAATTCATTTGCGTCCATTTTTTGAAAATTTCTGTATCTCTCAGCTAAAAACGGACAAATTGCTTCGTTATCAATTCCCTTTACAGCCGGATTTTTATCGCTTGATGACATCAGTGAAGC